>NZ_JBSGET010000076.1:0-39916 GCF_053603035.1 Kitasatospora sp. NPDC004272
CGAACTCGGCGGACTTCTCGGCCATGCCGACGAGCGCGGCCTGTTCGGCTTCGCCGCCGTGCTCGTCGCGGATCTTCTGGCTGATCTTCATCGAGGACAACGTCAGCCTGAAACCAGCACATACGCCACGCGCGTGTCGGACTGCGTCACCCGACGGCCGAAATCCGGTTCACAGAGGTGACCTTGCAGGTGATCTTGCCGCTCACCTGCGCTGTACCTCCAGCGTTGTCCTCAACCTTCTGCCCGGGCGCGACGTGAGTCTGGAACGCCGCGCCCTCAGCCACGCGAGTACCGTTCGCGTCGACGAACTCCACCGCGATGCTGTAGTCCGAAGACTTCGAGCTGTGATTGATGATCTCCAACTTCGCGCTGGGGATGGATGTGCTCGGATCCACATCACAGGAAGTAATCGATACATCCGCTTCCGGCGGGTGCGCCCCTCCAGTCGACTGCACGCCGCTGCTGGTGGAGGTGGGGTTCGTCGGGGTCTTCTTGCTGCTTCCGCTGACGGCCAGCACGATGACCACGATGATCACGATGAGCAGCACGACGGCGCCGAGGCAACCAACGAGAACACCTCGGCCGAAACGACGTTTAGGAGGGGCAGGGGGCTGCTGGCTCCAACCTGGCGGCGGTGGGCCGTATGGCGGCTGTCCGGGCGGCGATTGTTGACCCCATCCCTGGGCGGGCCCCTCTTGCCCACCCGCTGGCGCGCTGCCGTGTGGTTCCTTGTCGGGCGGCTGCTGCTCAGTCATCTATCCGTCTCCCTACGAAGGAGTTGCCTCCCTCAGGGAACCGCGCAAGAACGCTCACACAACAGCCGACTCGCGGACGATGCGCCGAACGGGCAGGCCGGAGCGCCGCCCGGGGAGCGAAGGCTCCCGGGCGGCGCTGCGGTCGCGTGCGTCAGTCCGCCAGCGGGAGGTAGACCTTGTTGCCGCGGGCGGCGAACTCGGCGGACTTCTCGGCCATGCCGACGAGCGCGGCCTGTTCGGCTTCGCCGCCGTGCTCGTCGCGGATCTTCTGGCTGATCTTCATCGAGCAGAACTTCGGCCCGCACATGGAGCAGAAGTGCGCGGTCTTGGCGGGTTCGGCGGGGAGGGTCTGGTCGTGGAAGGCGCGGGCGGTCTCCGGGTCGAGGGCCAGGTCGAACTGGTCCTCCCAGCGGAACTCGAAGCGGGCGTCGGAGAGGGCGTCGTCCCAGGCCTGGGCGCCGGGGTGGCCCTTGGCGAGGTCGGCGGCGTGGGCGGCGATCTTGTAGGTGATGACGCCGGTCTTGACGTCGTCCCGGTCGGGCAGGCCGAGGTGTTCCTTGGGGGTGACGTAGCAGAGCATCGCGGTGCCCCACCAGGCGATCATCGCGGCGCCGATGCCGGAGGTGATGTGGTCGTAGCCGGGCGCGACGTCGGTGGTCAGCGGGCCGAGGGTGTAGAACGGGGCCTCGTCGCAGATCTCCTTCTGCAGGTCCATGTTCTCCCGGATCTTGTGCATCGGGACGTGCCCGGGGCCCTCGATCATCACCTGGACGTCCTTGGCCCGGGCGATCCGGCCGAGTTCGCCGAGGGTGGTGAGTTCGGCGAACTGGGCCTCGTCGTTGGCGTCGGCGATCGAGCCGGGGCGCAGGCCGTCGCCGAGCGAGAAGGTGACGTCGTAGGCGCGCAGCAGGTCGCAGAGTTCCTCGAAGTGGGTGTAGAGGAAGTTCTCCTGGTGGTGCGCCAGGCACCAGGCGGCCATGATCGAGCCGCCGCGCGAGACGATGCCGGTCTTGCGGCGGGCGGTCAGCGGGACGTACCGCAGCAGCACGCCGGCGTGCACGGTCATGTAGTCGACGCCCTGCTCGCACTGTTCGACCACGGTGTCCCGGTAGACCTCCCAGCTGAGTTCCTCGGCCCGGCCGTCGACCTTCTCCAGCGCCTGGTAGAGCGGGACGGTGCCGATCGGGACGGGGGAGTTGCGCAGGATCCACTCGCGGGTGGTGTGGATGTTGCGGCCGGTGGAGAGGTCCATCACGGTGTCGGCGCCCCAGCGGGTGGCCCAGGTCATCTTCTCCACCTCCTCCTCGATCGAGGAGGTGACGGCGGAGTTGCCGATGTTGGCGTTGATCTTCACCAGGAAGTCGGTGCCGATGATGGCGGGTTCGACCTCGGGGTGGTTCACGTTGACCGGTATGACGGCCCGTCCGCTCGCCACCCGCTCGCGGACGAACTCCGGTTCCAGCCCTTCCCGCAGCGCCACGAACTCCATCTCGGGGGTGATCAACCCCTGTTTGGCGTAGGCGAGTTGGGTGACGGCGACGCCGTCGCGGGCGCGCAGCGGCCGGCGCGGGCGGCCGGGAAAGACGGCGTCCAGGTTGCGCAGGTCGCCGCCGCGCGGGGCGGTGTGCCGGATGCCGTCGTCCTCGGGCCGGGCCTCGCGGCCCTCGTACTCCTCGACGTCCCCGCGCCGGCGGATCCAGGGGTCGCGCAGCGCGGGCAGTCCGCGCCGGACGTCGGCGGTGTGCTCCGGGTCGGTGTACGGGCCGGAGGTGTCGTACAGCGGGACGGTGCGTCCGTCGGTGAGGTGGACCTCGCGGTACGGGACCCGCAGGTCGGGGGTGCTGCCCTGGCGGTACGCCTTGCGCCAGGCCGGGGTCGGGTACCCGGTGGCGGACGGCTCCTGGGCGGACGGCCCGTGGGCAGAGGTGTGCTCGGTGAATGCGGTCATGCGGACCTTCAACTCCCTACGCCGGCATTACCCGGTCAGGTTCCTGCGGTCGACGCAGCGGTGGTACGCGGGCCGCGTACCGTCAGCGCCCTCTCAGCCCGGTGCTCCGAGCTCCCGTTCCGCGCAGGGGCGTTCGCCGCCTGCGTTCGCCGTTCACCGTAGGGCACCGGGCACGGCCGGTCCAGCACGCCTCCCGGCCGGACGCTGTTCAGGCCACCGCCGCGCGGGGGAGAATCCCGGGGTGATCGGACTGGTGGGACGGGTGTCGGGGCGGATCGGCGCGGGCCTGGTCGGCGAGGTGATGGTGCACGTCCCGCAGCGGCTGGGCACCGAGGCGTTCCTGGCGTACCGGGCCGTGCCGGGCGAGCCGCTGGAGCCCGGGAGCATGGTGGTCGTGGTCGATTACCAGCCACCGCGGACGGTGTACGTCGAACCCTTCTGACCATGCCTCAGGCGGCTCCTGCAAACCCTTGGCGACCATTTCGGGACAGTGAGAGTTCCCACCCGCCCACCCCCTTCCTCCCCGTCCGCAACCGGCGGAGAATGCGGCTGCCACCGGCTTCCGCGCCAACGAACTGCACCACCCTGCGCAGCCACGGACCGGTGTGCCACGAAGGGGGAGATCGCGATGCTGATCGGCATCGTCGGAGGCGTCGTCGTCGGCGTCGTCCTGTTGATCGTGCTGTTCAAGCTCATGTGGCGGGTCGCCGAGCCGAACGAAGCACTGGTCATCTCGGGTTCCAAGCACGGCGAGGGCCTCGGGTTCCGCATCATCACCGGACGGGGCACCCTGGTGGTGCCCGGCGTCCAGGTGGTCCGGCGGCTGTCGCTGGACCTCAACGAGGCCGCGCTGGACGTCGAGTGCGTGACCTCGCAGGGCATTCCGGTGCACGTCAAGGGCGTGGTCATCTTCAAGGTCGGCGACGACCCGGCGTCCATCGCCAACGCCGCCCGCCGCTTCCTGGACCAGCAGAAGATGATGGGCCAGCGGGTGCACAACGTGTTCGCCGGCCACCTGCGCTCCATCGTCGGCGGGCTGACCGTCGAGGACATGATCCGCGACCGCGAGCGGCTCACCGGTGAGACCCGCTCCGCCTCGGGCATCGAGATGGAGAAGCTCGGCCTGATCATCGACTCGCTGCAGATCCAGGAGATCCTGGACCCGACCGGCTACATCACCAACCTGGCCGCCCCGCACGCCGCCGCCGTCCAGCGCGACGCCCGCATCGCGGCCGCCGAGGCCGACCGCCGGGCCACCGAGGCCGAGCAGGAGGCGTTCGCCCGCAAGGCCGAGGCGACGCGCAACTCCGGTATCCAGCAGGCCGGTTACCAGGCCGAGATGGACACCGCCGCGGCCCGCGCGCTGCAGGCCGGGCCGCTCGCCCAGGCCGCCGCCCGGCAGGAGGTCGTGGTCCAGGAGACCAAGGTCGCCGAGCTGGAGGCGCACCGCAAGGAGCAGCAGCTCCAGGCCGACGTCCGCAAGCCCGCCGACGCCCGCGCGTACGAGACCCGCACCAAGGCCGAGGCCGACCGCGACGCCCGGATCTCCGCCGCCGAGGCGCTCGCCCGGGAGACCGAGCTGAAGACCGCCGCCGAGGCCAACCGGGTCAAGGTCGCCGCGGCCGCCGAGGCCGAGGCCACCAAGGCCCGCGGCCTGGCCGCCGCCGAGGCCACCCGCGCCACCGGTGAGGCGCAGGCCGCCGCCGAGGCCGCCAAGGGCCTGGCCGAAGCCGAGGCCGCCCGCGCCAAGGGCCTGGCCGAAGCCGAGGCCACCCGGGCCCAGGGCCTGGCCGAAGCCGAGGGCATCAAGGCCCGCGCCGCGGCCCTCGCCGAGAACCAGGAAGCCGTCGTCGCCCAGCAGTTGGCCGAGAACTGGCCCGCCATCGTCCGGGCCGGCGCGGACGCCTTCGGCAACGTCGAACACATGGTGCTGCTGAACGGCGCCGAGGGCATGTCCGAGATGTTCGCCAAGGCCCTCACCATGGGCGGCACCGGCCTCGGCCTGGCCCGCCAGCTGCTCACCTCGATGAACACCACCGCCCCCGCCGGGGCCCCGGCGGAGCAGGCCGAGGCCCCGGTCACCCAGGTCATCCCGGTCCAGGCCGACAACGGCAACTGACGCGCCGTCAATTTCCTCGCCCCGCCCGGCCCGTACGGCAGCACCCGCGCCGTACGGGCCGCGCCGGACCGGCGCTGGTGCGCGGCGCTAGTGCCGCGTCAGGCAGCCTTTGCCGGGAAGGAGCGGCGTCCGGTGCGTGCTGTCGGCGTGCCGGCCGGAAGCCCTCGTACTGGATGTACTCGGGTTTTCGGCCGGTGCGGCGAGAGTGCGTGCCGGGCGTCGCGACGGGCAAAGGTTGCCTGACGCGGCGCTAGTTCTTGGCGGCCTTCTTGACCAGGATCACCACGGCCGCGGCGATGCCGACCAGGACCAGCACGTTGATCGCGAAGCTGACGACGCCGGCCACCACGCCGACGATGGTCCAGAAGATCTTCCAGGCGATCAGCAGCAGCAGGATCGGCACCACGATGTTGCGCATCCACGAGGGCAGCGACTTCCAGAGCCCGGCCATGTCCGTACCTTCTCCCCTCGGGGTCGGTGCCGGTGTTTCCGGCTGCGTTCCCGCTCCCTCGATCTCGACACTTCGATCGTAGGCGGGAGCGGGAGCCGAAATCGAGGGGGTCCGGCCCGGAGAGAACCCGGAGATCCTTCCCTGAGTCCGGGCCGGTCGGACCCGGGGTCGCGTCTGCGGGTGGACCCTCAGACCGGCCAGTCCTCGCCGCGCCAGGCGGCGTCCCAGAACATCCACTCGTAGCGCGAGGTGGTGGTGAAGTGCTCGACCACGCGCCGCCGTTCGGCCGCGGAGAGCTCCGCGCCGATCCGGTCGGTGAGGTCCAGGACGCGGCGCACCACGCCCTGGAAGCCCTCGTCGCCGTACGCGGCGATCCACTTGGCGTAGAGCGGCTCGGGGGAGGAGCGGCGGGCCAGCTCCTCGCCGACCCGGGCGTAGATCCAGTAGCAGGGCAGCACGGCGCCGAGCGCCTCGGCGAAGGAGCCGCCGTACGCGGTGGCCAGCAGGTACGAGGTGTAGGCGCGGGTGGTGGGCCGCACCACCTCGTCGCCCTCGGCGGCGCCGCCGAGCGCGGACATGAACTCGCCGTGCATCTCCTGCTCGGCGGCGATCGCGCCGACCGCGTCGTTGCAGAAGGCCAGCACCTCGTCCTCGCCGGGGGCCTTGGCCGCGCAGACGGCCAGCGCCCGGGCGTAGTCGCGCAGGTAGTGCGAGTCCTGGACGACGAAGTGCCGGAACGCGGCGGTCGGCAGGGTGCCGTCGGCGAGGCCGAGCAGGAAGGGGTGGTCGAGGATCCGGCGGTAGGTCGGCTCGGCGGCCGCCCACAGTTCGTCGGTGAGCTTCACGGGTCGGTCCTCCTGCGGTGCGGGCCCGGTGGTCACGGGGTCAGTCCTCCGGCGGGGAGAAGACCACGAGCACCCGCAGTTCCTCGGTGATGTGGTGGAAGCGGTGCTCCGTCCCGGCGGGGACGAACACCACGCTGCCGCGCCCGACCGTGGCGGTCTCCCGGCCGACGGTCAGCTCGGCCCGGCCGCTGACCACCAGGTAGATCTCGTCCTGGGCGTGCGGGGTCTGCGGGTCGGTGTCACCGGGGGAGAGCGCGTACAGGCCCGCGGACATCGTCGGCTGCTTCAGGAAGCGCAGGTACGCGCCCTCGCTCGCGGCGCGCTCGGCGTCGAGTTCGTCCAGCCGGAACAGCTTCATCGGGGCTCGGCTCCTCTCCCGGGTCGGGCCCCATTCAACAACACCGCCCCGGAGAGCTTCCGCCCACCCGCCCTGGCCTGCCACCATCCGCACCATGAAGAATTTCGTGATCAAAACGCTCATCAACGCGGCGGCGATCTGGGTCGCCGCCTGGATCGTCACCGGGATCACGCTCACGGGGGACAACGACGACTGGCAGCACAAGACGTTCACCGTGATCGGGGTCGCCCTGGTCTTCGGCGTGATCAACATCCTGATCAAGCCGGTAGTGAAGCTGTTCTCGCTGCCGCTCTACATCCTCACCCTGGGGCTGATCACCTTCGTGATCAACGCCCTGATGCTGTGGCTGACCTCCTGGGCCTCGGACAAGCTGAACCTGGACTTCCACGTGGAGGGCTTCTGGTCGGCGCTGCTCGGCGCGCTGATCGTCACCGTGGTGTCCTGGGGCCTCAACCTCGCCTTCGGCGACGACTGACCGGCCGGCGGACCACCGCGGACGCACCGCGCCCGCGGGAGCGCCGCCCACCAGCCGGCCGGTCGCGCGGGCCGACCCCGGAACGCACCCGGGGTCAGCCCGCGTTCTCGTGCCCGGTGGTGGAGAGGATGGAGGCGAGTTCCTCGTCCAGCTCGCCGCCGGACAGCTCCTGGCCCATCGGCACCAGCCGGTCGGTGCGGGCCAGGAAGGCCAGCAGCGGCGGGGCGGCCGCGCGCATCAGTGCGTCGCCCTCGGGGGAGCGCAGCACCAGGCAGACCTCGGCGAGGTCGTCGCCGACCGGGTGGATGTGCACGTCGCCCTCGCCGGTGGGGCGGCTGATCCCGTCGACCAGGAGTTCGCGGGCGAAGACCCAGGTGACGGGTTCGTCCCCGGGCAGGTGGAAGGTGAAGCGGACGGCGAACGGGTCGTCGCCGTCGTAGTCCAGGTCGACCACGATGCGGAAGGACAGCTCGCTCGACACCACGAGGTGCATCGCCATCTGGGCTTGGACCGTGCTGTGCATGCGCCAGTACCTCTCGTTCTGCGCGCCCGGTGCGCCGAGGGTCGAGCGGTGGGCGGGCATATCGGTTCGATCTTGTTCGCTGTGCTGGAACGGCACCCCGGTGGGGCCGGCCCGTCAGGTCGTGCGGGTACCTGCGGACGGTGGCTGCTTCTGTGGGTCTTTGTCCCCTGTTTCCCCGTTCGAACCTCATCGTCCCTGTTTGCCAGCGATGCGGACAAGGTTCGCTTTTTCAAATGGTGAACGAACACCACACGGAATCACCGCACGGATCCCGGCCCGACCGCCTCCCCAGCCTCCCCAACCTCCCCAACCTCCACCGCTCCCGCAGCCCCCGCCGCCTCATCGCACGAACCCCGCGAACCCCGCGAGCCCCGGGCACCCCGCGGCACCTGCGGTCCCCGCGGACCCCGCGACCGCCGGGAACACCGGGAACATCGCGCCGACCAGCGAGCGCAGCCGGGCCGCGGCCGGGCCGAGCCGCTCGCCCTGCTCCAGCGGGAGCGAGATGGCCATGGTGGCGACCACCGAGCCGACGGTGATCGGCACCGCCGCGCACACCGTGCCGAGCGCGTACTCCTGCCGCTCCAGCACCGGTACGGTCGGCCGGATCAGCTCCAGCCGGCGCAGCACCGCCCGGACGCCGTCCGAGGTGGACGGGGTGAGGGCGGCCGGACGGTACCGGGAGAGGTGGTCGAGCCGTTCCTCGGTGCCGAGTTGGGACAGCAGGCAGAGCCCGATGGCGTGCGCGTGCGCGGTGGCGCGGAAGTCCGCCCACTCCTCGACCTGCGGCTGGGCCGGGCCGGAGGCCACGTCGACCACCCGGACCTCGCCGTCCTCGTAGACCGCGTAGTAGACGGCGGCGCCGAGTTCGTCGCGCAGCTCCTCCATCCGTTCGTGCAGGTCGGTGCGGTCGGACTGCCGGTCGGTGGCGTGGCCGATCCGGTCGACCGCCGCGCCGTAGTGGAACCGGCCGTCCTCACGCCGCAGGTAGCCCTCGTGGGTGAGGGTGCGCAGCAGGTGGTAGGTGGTGCCGAGGGGCAGCCCGGCGGCGCGGGCGAGCTGTTTGGCGGTGGCGCCGTGGGCGTGCGAGCCGACCTCCTCCAGCAGGCGCAGGGCGCGCTGCACCGAGGTGATCAGGGTGGGTGCCCGCGGCGCGCGTATGGAACTGTCCGCCGAGGCCGTTCCCGGGCCCGCCGGTTCCCCGATCCGGTGCATGCTCATCCCCATCCCCCGGACGGTGGACGACTTTCGGAGGAGGCTGCTCCGATTCCGTCCGGCAGGCGGACATTTGAGCACAGGGCGGGCATCCCCGCAATGACAATGGTGTACACATGGGGCAATTCACCTTCAATATGAAGGATGCCTACCAATGCGGCCCATATATTACTAGGCGTCAGCTGGTCCGTCCGGGTGAATCGAAGATCCACAAGGGATGTGTCCATCGCCACCACCCGACACCGCCGGGCATGCCGGTGCACCCGGACGGCGGAACAGGTACCGCCGATTCGTCCCCGTGTGCGAGTTTCGCTCCCGCCGCCGCGCGGCAGAATCCCGCACAACGCTCGTGCCCCGGAGGTAACAGCCATGTCGGGCCCGGTCCGTCCCGTCGTCAAGCGCACCGCCCGCGCGATCCTGCTGGAGTTCGACCCGGCCGACCCGCACGCGCCCGCCGCGCTGGTGCTGATCCGCCGGGTCCGCCCCGGCTCCCCGCACCCGTACTGGATCACCCCCGGCGGCGGCGTCGAACCCACCGACGAGACGGTGGTCGCCGCCCTGCACCGGGAGGTGGACGAGGAGTTGGGCGGCAAGGTCACCGACGTGGTGCCCGCCTTCGTCGACACGGTGGCGCACTCGCACCACGAGGACGGCACCCCCGCGCACCCGCACGGCGTCAAGGTCCAGCACTTCTTCGCCTGCCGGCTCGCCGGGATGGACGAGTCCCGCCGGCACGGCCCCGAGGTCGAGCAGCCCAACGGCGAGTACGCGATCGTCCGGGTCCCCTTCACCCGCGAGGGCGTCACCTCGGTCAACGTCGTCCCTCCCAGCCTCCGCGCCTACCTCGCCGCCAACATCGAGGGCGTCCGCGCCCTGCTCGCCCCGGACCTGGGCTGACCCGCCCCGGGCCTGGGCCGACCCGCCCGGATCAGCCCCGCTCCTCCTCCCGCGCCGCCAGGTCGTGCCGGACGCTCCCGTCCGGCACCCCGCAGCGCCGCAGCACCGCCGAGGCGGCCCGCACCATCGCCTCCGGGCCGCTCAGGTACGCCGCGAAGCCGTGCCAGGGCCCGTACCGGGCCGCCACCTCCGGCAGGTCGCCGACCAGCGCCCCGGCCGGCGCGCCCGCCGGCTCCGACACCACCGCGCGCACCGTCAGCCAGGAGTGCCGGTCCGCCAGTTCGCGCAGTTCCTCCAGCCGGTACAGCTCCGCGGCCCGCCGCGCCCCGTAGAACACCTCCACCCGGCGCCCGGCCGCGCCCCGCTCGGCGACCTCCTCGACCAGCGCCGCGACCGGCCCGATCCCGGTGCCGCCGCCCAGGCAGAGCAGGTCCTGCCCGACCGCGTGGTCCACCGTCATCGCGCCCTCCGCCGCGCCCAGGCGCAGCACGTCGCCCGGCCGCGCCCGGTGCACCAGCGCGTTGCTCACCCAGCCCGCCTGCACCGCCTTCACGTGCAGGGTCAGCAGCCCGTCCGGCCGCGGCGCCGAGCCGAACGAGTACGGCCGCCACACCCGCGGCCACCACGGCGTCTCCACCGCCGCCCACTGCCCGGCCCGGAACGGGTACGCCTGGTCGGGGCGGAGCGTCAGCACCGCGACGTCCCGGGTGGCCTGCCGGTGCTCCACCACCTCGGCCTGCCACCACGGCGGGGCCGACCGGGCCTCCTCCTCCGCGCCCTCCACCATCAGCCGGGACACCAGCGCCAGCAGCCGCCGCCAGGCCGCCTCGGTGCGCCCGTCCCAGCCGCTGCCGCCGTACCGGGCCAGCGCCGCCACCAGGCAGTCCGCCACCGAGGCGTAGTGCCGGGTCAGCGCCCCGTACTTGCGGTGCCGGCGCCCCAACGGGCCCAGGTACGCCCGCAGTTCCGCCGGGTCACCGGCCCGGGCCGCGCACAGCCGGAGCGCCTGGAACAGCCGGGTGCGCTGCTCGTCCATCGCGGCCGGGAACATCGCCCGCAACTCCGGGTGGCGCAGGAACATCAGCGCGTGGAAGTGCGCCATCGCCCGGTCCGCGTCCGGCGCCACCGCGGCCAGGCAGGCCCGGACCAGCACCAGGTCCTCGGCGCCCGGCGGCTCGGTGACCGGCGCCGCCGCCCCCACCGGCTCCAGCGCGGGCGGCGGCTCGACGGCCGCCGGCACCCCCCAGGCCCGGGCCCAACGATCGTCCGGCCCAACCCAGTTGAGCGCCGGAGCCTGCCGGAACAGCGGCTCGAACGACACCGGGGCGGACGCGGCGACGGGTCCGGCAGGCGTGACGGGCGTGGCGGGCGCGGGCCCGGCGGGCGCGGGCCCGACAGGCAGCCCGGCGGGCACCGGCAGCGCGGCCACCGCCGGGGGCACCACCGGCGCCCAGGTCGGCTTCGCCGGGACGGCCGGCACCGGGGTCAGCCCCAGCGCCCCCGTCCCCGTCCCCGCACCGGGTTCCCCCGCACCGGACTCCCCCGCGCCGGGCTGCTCCACGGCGGTCGGAGGTTCGTCCGCCGGCTCGGCCGGGGCGGACCGGGCGGGGGGAGCGGCTTCGGCACCGGGCTGCACGGGGCCGGCCGCGGTGCCCCGGCCGACCCCTGCCTTCGACGGCCTGCTCTCCAGTACGAGCTGACGAGTGCTCAAGGGAATCGTTTCGCTTCCGATCGACCTGTGTGCTGACGCCCCAGCACAGTGACACCGACCGCACAGCTCATCCGAAGAATCCGGCGAACCCCGGACATCCGGGCCGTCCACCCGCTACCCTCACCCGCCGCCGCGGCGGCCCACCGGCGCCGCGGCGGCCGGCCCGGGTGCTACAGCGCCCGCAGCAGCATCCCCGGCCGCTCCACGCAGTCCGCGACGAACCGCAGGAAGCCGCCCGCCGTGCCCCCGTCGCACACCCGGTGGTCGAAGGTGAAGGACAGCTGGGTGACCTGGCGGACCGCCAGCTCCCCCTCGTGCACCCACGGCTTGGGGACGATCCGGCCCACCCCGAGCATCGCCGCCTCCGGGTGGTTCAGGATCGGCGTCGAGCCGTCCACCCCGAACACCCCGTAGTTGTTCAGGGTGAACGTCCCGCCGGTCAGCTCGGCCGGGGCCAGGGTGCCCGCCCGGGCGCCCTCGGTCAGCCGGGCCATCTCCTGCGCGAGCCGTTCGGTGCCCAGCCGCCCGGCGTCCCGGACCACCGGCACCAGCAGCCCGCGCGGGCCCTGCGCGGCGAAGCCCAGGTGCACGGACGGGTGCCGGCGCACCGCCTCGCCCTCGACACTGGCGTTCAGCTCGGGGAAGCGCTCCAGCCCGGCCAGGCAGATCCGGGCCAGCAGCGCGAGCACGCTCAGCTTCGGGCCGGGCGCCCGGTTGGACTGGGCCCGCAGCGCCATCAGCGCGGTGGCGTCGGCGTCCACCCAGCAGGTCGCGGCCGGGATCTCCCGGTGGCTGCGGGTCAGCTTCTCGGCGACCGCCCGGCGCAGCCCGCGCAGCGGCACCAGTTCGCCCTCCGGCCCGGTTCCGGACTCCGGCCCGGTTCCGGACTCCGGCCCGGCCGTCGGCCCGGTTCCACGTGGAACAACCGCGGGCGCGGCCGCGGCAGTTGCCCCGATCGCCCGTTCCACGTCCCGCCGGGTGACCAGCCCGTCCGGTCCGCTGCCGGCCACCGCGGCCAGGTCGAGCCCGTGCTCCCGGGCGATCCGGCGCACCAGCGGCGAGATCACCGCCACCACGACCGGCGCGGGCGCCGGGGCCGGAGCCGGTGCCGCGGCCGGAGCCGCCACCGCCTCCCCCGGCCGCACCCGCCGCCGCCCGGCCCGCCGGCTCTCGGCCACCCCGTACCCGACCAGCGGCCGCTCCACCGCGGGCTCGCCCTCGCCCTCCCCGGAACCGCCCGGCGCGGGCGCGACCGCGACGGTCACCAGCGGGGCGCCCACCGGCACCTCCTGCCCGACCTCGCCGAACCGGGCGGTCACCACCCCGCCGTACGGGCAGGGCACCTCGACCACCGCCTTGGCGGTCTCCACCTCCACCACCGGCTGGTCGACGGCGATCACCTCGCCGACCTCGACCATCCAGCGCACCACCTCCGCCCCGGTCAGTCCCTCACCGAGGTCGGGCAGCGTGAACTCGCGGACCACCGGCACCGCCATCACTCCTCCCACTGGAGCCGGGCGACGGCGTCCAGGATCCGGTCCACCCCGGGCAGGTGGTGGTGCTCCAGCATCGGCGGCGGGTACGGGACGTCGAAGCCGGCGACCCGCAGCACCGGCGCGGCCAGGTGGTGGAAGCACTTCTCGGTGAGCCGGGCGGCGATCTCCGCCCCGGCCCCGCCGAACCCGGCCGACTCGTGCACCACCACGGCCCGGCCGACCGAGCGGACCGCCGCGCAGGCGGTGGCCTCGTCGAACGGCACCAGCGAGCGCAGGTCGAGCACCGCCAGGTCCCACCCCTCGGCCTTCGCCGCCTCGGCGGCCTCCAGGCAGACCGGCAGCGAGGGCCCGTAGGTGACCAGCACCGCGGACGTCCCGGGGCGGCGCAGCACGGCCCTCCCGATCGGTTCGACGCCCGCCGCCGGGTCCCACCCGTCCTTGCCCCAGTAGAGCCGCTTGGGCTCCAGGAACACCACCGGGTCGTCGGAGGCGATCGAGGCCCGCAGCAGCCCGTACGCGTCGGCGACGGTGGCGGGGGTGACCACGTGCAGGCCGGGGGTGGCCGCGTAGTACGCCTCGGAGGCGTCGCTGTGGTGCTCGACGCCGCCGATGCCGCCGCCGTACGGGATCCGGACGGTGATCGGCAGTGGGAGCTTCCCGGCGGTGCGGTTGCGCATCTTGGCGACGTGCGAGAACAGCTGCTCCAGCGCCGGGTAGGCGAAGGCGTCGAACTGCATCTCGACCACCGGGCGCAGGCCGTACATCGCCATGCCGACGGCGGTGCCGAGGATGCCGGCCTCGGCCAGCGGGGTGTCCAGGCAGCGGTCGGGGCCGAACTCGGCGGTCAGGCCGTCGGTGATCCGGAAGACGCCGCCGAGCGGGCCGACGTCCTCGCCGAGCACGTGCACGCCCTTGTCGGCGCGCATCGCGTCGCGCAGCGCGAGGTTGAGGGCCTGCGCCATGGTGCCGGTGCGCGGGCCGGCCTGTTCCCCGAGGACGGTGCTCATCGGCCGGGCACCCCGCTCCCGGCCCCGGTCCCGCTCCCGGCTTCGGCCTCGGCCTCGGCCTCGGCGGCGAGTTCGGCGGCCAGCTGGGCGGCCTGTTCGCGCAGCTGCTGGGTGGGTTCGGCGTAGACGTGCGCGAACAGCGACATCGGGTCCAGTTCGGGGTCGGTGTGGAACTCGGCGCGCATCCGGGCGGCCAGCCGCTCGGCCCGCTCGGCGGCGTCGGCGACCAGCTCCTCGTCGAGCAGGCCGCGCCCGCGCAGGGCGTCCTCCAGCAGCCGGACCGGGTCGTGCGCCCGCCAGGCGTCGACCTCCTCGGGCTGCCGGTAGCGGGTGGCGTCGTCGGCGTTGGTGTGCGCCTCGATCCGGTAGGTGAGCGCCTCCACCAGGGTGGGGCCGCCGCCGGCCCGGGCCCGCTCGACGGCCTCGGTGAGCACCGCGTGGACGGCGAGCGCGTCGTTGCCGTCGACCAGCCGGCCGGGCATGCCGTAGCCGACGGCCTTGTGGGCCAGCGTCGGCGCGGCGGACTGCCGGGTCAGCGGGACGGAGATCGCGTAGCCGTTGTTCTGCACCAGGAAGACCACGGGGGCGTGCAGCACGGCCGCGAAGTTCAGGCCCTCGTGGAAGTCGCCCTCGCTGGTGCCGCCGTCGCCGAGCAGGGCGAGCGCGACGGTGTCGTCCCCGGCCAGCCGGGCGGCGTGCGCCAGGCCGACGGCGTGCGGGACCTGGGTGGCCAGCGGGGTGCACAGCGGGGCGGTGCGGGTGGCGCGCGGGTCGTAGCCGGTGTGCGCGTCGCCGCGCAGCAGGGTGAGCGCCTGCAGCGGGTCGACGCCGCGGGCGACCACGGCGAGGGTGTCCCGGTAGGAGGGGAACAGCCAGTCCTGCGGGCGCAGCGCGAGCGCGGCGGCCACCTGGCAGGCCTCCTGGCCGGTGGAGGCCGGGTAGACGGCGAGCCGGCCCTGCTTGGTGAGGGTGGTGGCCTGCTGGTTATAGCGGCGTCCGGCGACCAGTCGCCGGTACAGCTCGCGCAGCAGGGCGGGGTCGGCCGCGTCGGCGGCGGGGGTGCCCAGGACGCGGAGCGGCTCGGCGTCGGGCAGCAGCGGGGCGGGGTCGGTGCGCGGCGCGGTGGCGCCGGGCCGCCAGCCGGGCACGGCCGCGGCGGGGTCGTTCCTGTGGTCCAGGACGGTCATCTCGGGCACCTCCGGGGTGTGGGGGCTCCCTACCGATTGTTCGGTCGTCTGTTCATCTTGACCATATCCCCGTCAAGACGGTGGACAGTCGGCCGAAAGGGGGGTCTGCTGGGGCCAGCACGTCCAATCGCGAGGGATGGGGGGCCATGTCGGCTGAACAGGTGTCCAGACTCGACCGCGTCGACCGGTCGATCCTGCGGCTGCTGCGGCAGGACGGTCGCGCCTCGATCCGCTCGGTGGCCGAGCGGGTGCACGTGTCCCGGGCGAACGCGTACGCCCGGATCTCCAGGATGGTCGAGGACGGGGTGATCCGCGGCTTCACCGCCCGGGTCGACCACGAGAAGGCCGGGCAGGCCGCGTCCGCGTACGTCACCCTGCGGATCGTGCAGAACTCCTGGCGCACCGTGCGCGAGCAGCTGCTGCGGCTGCCCGGGGTGGCGCACATCGCGCTGGTCGGCGGCGACTACGACGTGCTGATGCTGGTCCACACGGCGGACAACCGGGCGCTGCGCGAGCTGGTGCTGGGCAGCATCCAGTCCATCCCGGAGGTGCTGAGCACCCGCACCATGCTGGTGTTCGAGGAGACCGACCAGATCCCGGCGGACGGCCTGTAGCCGCTCAGTCCTCGCCGGTGGCGACGGCCACCACGGTGCGGCCGTTCCCGATGCCGACCAGCGCGGCGTCGAAGGTGAACGGGGTGACGGCGCCCCGGCTGCGGCCGTGCCCGGCGGGCACGGGGTGCGCGGCGTAGCCGTCGGCCCGCCAGTCGGCGTCCGGGCCGGGCAGGGCGACCGCGCGGAGTGCGTCCCCGCAGAGCCGGCCGTGGTCGGGTCCGCGGTCCTCGCCGACCGCCACCACCGTGTCGGAGTGCTGGCGGGCGGCCCGGTCGGACAGCGGCTCGCGCAGCGCCGCCGGCTCCTCCGGCAGCCGGACGCTCACCGGGGGCTCACCGGACGCTCACCGGGCGCGCAGCCCGTCGAAGGCGAACCGGGCCACCGCGTCGGGCAGGTGCTCGGCGCCGCGCTGGCCGGGCCGGTACCACTCCACCAGCGAGTTGACGGTGCCGAACAGCAGCCGGGTGGCCAGCCGGGGTTCGACGTCGGCGCGCAGCTGCCCGGCGGTGACGGCGTCCTGGACGAGTGCGGCCACCCGGTGGTCGAAGTCGCGGCGCCGCTCCAGTGCCCACTGCTCGGTGGCGGTGTTGCCGCGCACCCGCAGCAGCAGCGTCACGTACGGCAGTTCGTCCAGCAGCACCTCGGCGGTGCGGCGCACCACGTGCTCCAGCCGGTCCGCCGGGCGGCCCGCGGTGGCGGCCGGCTCGTCGAGGATGGCGAACAGCGCGTCCAGCGCCCGGCCGACCGCGAGCCGCAGCAACTCCTCCTTGCCGCGCACGTGGTGGTAGATCGAGGACTTGGAGATCCCGGCGGCCCTGGACAGGTCCTCCATCGAAGTGCCGTCGTAGCCGCGTTCGTTGAAGACCCGCACGGTGACGGCGAGCAGCGAGTCGACGGTGTAGGCGGCGCGCGGGGAGTGGTCGGCCATGCGACGAGTATCCCCGGGGCGGCGCCGGAGCGCCCCGGGGGGTGCGCTCAGACCCGGGACCCCTGCCCGGCCGACCGCCCGGACGCCTGACCGGGCGCCTGCCCGGACACCCGGTCGCCCGCCCGCCCGGTCGCCCGCCCGCCCGGCCGGCCGGTGTCCTCGGCGACGAAGTAGGCGGGGCGGCGCTGCACCGAGGTGTAGATCCGGGCCACGTACTCGCCGAGCAGGCCGACGCAGATCAGCTGCACCCCGCCGATGAACAGCAGTCCGACGAAGAGCGAGGTCCAGCCGGGCACCGTGGCGCCGAACAGGTAGACGGCCAGGCAGAAGGCCATCAGCAGCAGGCAGGTGAAGAACGCGGCGGTGCCGAGCCAGGTGGCCAGTCGCAGCGGGGCGGCGGAGAAGCCGGTGATGCTGTCCAGGGCGAGCCGGACCATCTTGGTCAGCGGGTACTTGGTGGTCCCGGCGACCCGCTCCTCCCGGACGTAGCGCACCTCGCCGCTGGGGAAGCCCAGCCAGGGCACCAGCAGCCGGTAGACCCGCTGCTGCTGGTCGGGGAGTTCCTTGAGCGCCTCGACGGCCTCCCGGCTGAGCAGCCGGAAGTCCCCGGCGTTGGACGGCACCTGCTGCCCCACCAGGCGGCGGATCAGCCAGTAGTAGCCGCCGGCCGTCCGGCGCTTGAAGCCGGTGTCGGTGGAGCGGTCCTCGCGCACCCCGTAGACGATGTCCAAGCCCTCGGAGCGGGCCAGTTCCAGCATCTCCGGGATCTTCTCCGGCGGGTCCTGCAGGTCGGCGTCGATGCTGGCCACGTAGTCGCCGAGGGCGTGGTCGAGCCCGGCGGTCAGCGCGGCCTGGTGCCCGCCGTTGCGGCGCAGCCGGACCATCCGCAACTCCGGCCAGTCGGCGGCCAGGTCGCGCAGCAGGGCGGCGGTCTTGTCGGCGCTGCCGTCGTCGACGGCGAGCAGCTCGTAGCGGACGCCGATCCCGTCCAGCACCGGGCGGATCCGGGCCGCGAAGGCCGGCAGCGCGTCCTCCTCGTTGTACATCGGGACGACCACCGACAGCAGAACGCCTGCTTGTGCCGCTGCACTCATCAGTCTCTCCAGCTCGGTGGGCCCATCCGTCCAATGGTGGGGAGTGTAACCACGCGGCGTCCGGTCAGGTACAGACCAGGTGAACGTGCCGTAGGCTCGCCCGAGCATCCTGGCGGCCCGGCGGGGCCCGAGAACCCAGACAGGACCTGATGGCGATGGCAGCGAGCCCCGACACCGAAGTGGTCGAACGACCCGATCCGCCCGCGGACGCGGCCCCCGCGACACAGGGCCCACGCGAGTGGCTGCGCCGGACGGCACAGGAGTACGGCCCGGCCCTGGCGCTGTTCGGCGCGGTCCGGCTGATCGCGTTCACGGTCTTCGCCTGGCTGCTGTCCTGGTCCGGCGAGTACCTCACCAAGGTGCCCAGGTTCGGCGGCGGCAAGCACGTCTGGGACGTGCTCGGCGGCTGGGACGGCTGGTGGTACCAGCAGGTCGCGCAGAACGGCTACGACCCGAAGTTGCTGCCCTCCACCTCCGAGCCGTGGACGCTGGAGCAGAACTCGGTCGCCTTCTTCCCCCTCTACCCGGGCCTGATCAAGATGGTCTCCGCGGTGACCGGCCTGAACTCGCTGGGCGCGGGCATCCTGATCTCGGTGCTGACCTCGTTCGTCGCGGCGGCCGGCATCTACGCGGTCGCCAAGCTGATCGCGGGCCACCGGGCCGCGGTGATCGCGGCCGGCGTCTGGGGCCTGTTCCCCGGCTCCGGCGTCGAGTGGGCGGTCTACTCGGACTCGCTGTTCGTCGCCCTGGCCGCCTGGGCCTGCTACTTCGTGATGACCCGCAACTGGCTGGCCGCCGGCGTCACCACCTTCGTCGCCGGACTGAACCGCCCGACCTCCGCCGCCCTGGCCGCGGCGGTCGGCGTGGCCGCGCTGATCGCGCTGTGGCAGCGCAGGGACGGCGTGCTCGGCCCGCTGTCCGCCATGGTGCTCTCCCCGCTCGGCTTCATCGGCTACATCGCCTGGGCGAGTTGGCGGATGGGCAGTTGGACCGCCTACTTCGACCTGCAGCGCGGTGCCTGGCTGCACTTCTTCGACTGGGGCGCGCACACCGGCAACGTGCTGGAGAACGTGCTGCTCGGCCACCACGACTACATCTTCGGCTACCCCACCGAGGACATGATCGCGCTGCTCCTGGTGTTCAGCCTGCCGGTCCTGCTCTTCCTGATGATCCGGATGAAGGTGCCGGTCTTCCTGGTCGTCTACACCTGCGTCACCATCGTCCTGGTCCTCGGCAGCCAGCAGATCTTCGGCAACACCTCCCGCTACCTGCTGCCCTGCTTCCCGCTCTTCCTGCCGATCGCCGTCGCCCTCAAGCGGCTCTCCCGCTCCTCGCTGGCCGTCACCCTGGGCACCATCGCCGCGGCCTCCGGCTGGTACGCCGGCTACGTCCTGTTCGAGCTCGGCATCCCGTAGACCGGCCCCCGCCCCGACCGACCGACGGCCGCTCCCGCTCCGGGGGCGGCCGTCCCGCGTCCCATTCGGGCGGGGAATTCCGCAAAGGACACCCAAGAACGGGTAAAGAGCGGGTATCCGACCCGCAGGACCGACCCCGCCCGCTGCGACACTCGCGCGTCCGATTCCCGTACGAACCAGGGATGCGCCAGATGCCCCTCCACCGACTGCCGACCGCCCTCGCCCTGTCCGCCCTCGCCCTCGGCGCCCTGACGGCCTGCGGCTCGAAGGGTGACTCGACGGACGCGGCGGCCCACGCCCCGTCCGCCTCCGCCTCCGCCTCCCCGTCCGCCTCCGCCTCCCCGTCCCCGTCGCCCTCCCCCACCGCGCCCGCGCTGGCCGACCTGACGGCGGGCGAGATCGCGCAGAAGTCCCGGGACGCGGGCGAGAAGCTGAACAGCGTCACCATGACCGTCAACTACCCCGGCTACCCCGGCGGGGCGTTCGACGGCAGCTTCACCGAGGACAACAGCGGCAACTGCCACGGCACGTTCAGCATCGGGGGCCAGGGCTCGGCGGAGATCGTCCGCGTCGGCACCGACGTCTGGCTGAAGCCGGACGCCGCCTACCTGAAGAACCTGCTCGCCGGCACTCCCGCCAAGGCCGTCGGGAAGTGGGTCCCCAGCCCGAACACGGTGAAGGACAAGGCGTTCTTCTGCGACCTGGGCGTGCAGTTGGAGAAGCGGGTCGGCCTGCACACCGACGGCAACCTGGTCGACGGCATCGCCAAGGGCGGCACCAAGCAGGTGGACGGGGTCCCTGCGGTCGTGCTCACCATGACCGACGACGACGGCGCCCCGGTGCGCTACGACATCGCGGCCGAGGGCGAGCCGCGCCTGCTGGTCACCGAGACCGAGAGCAGCACCGGCGGCGGCATGGTCGTGAAGCTCGGCGGCTTCGACCAGCCGGTGCAGGTCACCGCCCCCGCCGCGGACCAGGTGTTCCAGCCCTGACCCGGCGGCCGGGCGAACCGGCGGGGCCGGGGCCCTTGCACCGACCGATCGTTCGGTTACGCTGAGGAGCGTCCCGCCCCGCCCCCGTGAGGAGCGCACCATGGCCGCTGCGACCCCCGCCCTGCCGGTCGCCGAACTGCTCGCCCGCCACCAGGACACCCTCGACCGCGCGCTGGCAGCGATCGCCGCCCGCGACTACTGGTCCCCGTACCCGGAGTTCCCCAAGGCGTACGGGGAGGGCGCCGCCGCCGACGGCAAGGCCGCCTTCGACGCCTTGCTGGGGCGGGAGTTCGAGCTGCCCGGCCACCCCGGCGGCGGCGAGCCGGTGACCGGCGAGGCGAGCCCGTACGGTCTCGAACTGGGCATCGGCTACCCGCACGCCGAGCCGGACGCGCTGCTGGCCGCGCTGGAGGCGGCCCGCCCCGCCTGGGCGCGGGCCACCCCCGCCGAGCGGGCCGCGGTCTGCCTGGAGGTGCTGGCCCGGATCAACGCCCGCTCGCACGAGTTCGCCCAGGCGGTGATGCACACCACCGGCCAGGCGTACGGCATGGCGTTCCAGGCGGGCGGCCCGCATGCCCAGGACCGCGGCCTGGAGGCGGTGGCGTACGCGTACGCCGAGCAGACCCGGCTGCCCCGCTCGGCGAGTTGGACGAAGCCGCAGGGCAAGCGCGAACCCCTGGTGCTGACCAAGGAGTTCACCACCGTCCCGCGCGGCACCGCACTGCTGGTCGGCTGCAACACCTTCCCGACCTGGAACGGCTACCCGGGCCTGTTCGCCTCGCTGGCCACCGGCAACGGCGTGCTGGTCAAGCCGCACCCGCGCGCGGTGCTGCCGCTGGCACTGACCGTCCGGACCGCCCGCGAGGTGCTCGCCGAGGCCGGCTTCGACCCGAACCTGGTCTGCCTGGCCGCCGAGCACGAGGGCTCGGCGATCGCCAAGGTGCTGGCGCTGCGGCCCGAGGTGAAGCTGATCGACTACACCGGCTCCACCGGCTTCGGCGACTGGCTGGAGGACAACGCCCGCCAGGCGCAGGTCTACACCGAGAAGGCCGGCGTCAACACCGTCGTCATCGACTCCACCGACGACTACCGCGGCATGCTCGACAACCTGGCGTTCGCGCTCAGCCTGTACAGCGGCCAGATGTGCACCACCCCGCAGAACCTGCTGATCCCGCGCACCGGCATCCGCACCGAGGACGGCGAGCGCTCCTACGAGCAGGTGGTCGCCGATCTGGCCGCCGCCGTCGAGGGCCTGCTCGGCGACGACAACCGGGCCGCCGCCATCCTCGGCGCCGTGGTCAACCCGGGCGTGCTGGCCCGCAGCGCCGCCGCCGCGGGCGGCGAGTACGGTGAACTCGCGCTCGCCCCAAGGGTGGTGGCCTCCGCCGAGTTCCCCGGCGCGACCATCCGCACCCCGGCCCTGCTGAAGGCCGACGCCGACAAGCCGGACGACCGCTCGCGCTTCCTGACCGAGTGCTTCGGCCCGGTCGTCTTCGCGGTCGCCGTCGAGTCCACCGCCGCCGCCGTCGAACTGCTCCGCCGCACCACGGCCGAGCAGGGCGCGATGACCGCCGGCGCCTACACCACCGACCCGGCCGTCGAATCCGCCCTGGTCGAAGCCTGCCTGGACGCCGGTGTCTCGCTCTCGCTCAACCTGACCGGCGGCGTCTACGTCAACCAGACCGCGGCCTTCTCCGACCTGCACGGCACCGGTGCCAACCCGGCCGCCAACTCGGCCTACTGCGACGCCGCGTTCGTGGCCAACCGCTTCCGCACCATCGAGGTCCGCAGGTAACCCCCGGCCCCGCTGGGCCTACCCGGTGAACGTGGCGGGCAGGCCCAGCGGCAGCGCTCCCTTCGCGGCGCGCATCGCCTCCCGCACCCGGGCCGCTCCCGCGCGGGTGGTGGCCTTGCGGTCGACCGCGCGCCGCCTGGGCGCGAGGCCCGCGCAGGCGAGGCAGATCCCCGGCCGGGGGACGGGGTCGTGGCAGCTGGCGCACTCGCTGTACCGGGCCGTGGCCCGGGGTGCGGGCACGGGCGGCATCTTGCGTTGCAACCGGTCGCGGAGCACGGCCACCGGGGAGTGCAGCGGGGCGGGCAGGCCGGGCAGCAGCGCGGTGGCGAGGTCGGCCGCGCTCGCCCCGCGCTCCTGCCACTGGACCACCAGCGGTGCCAGCGCCTCGGCCTCCGCCTGCCCGATCCGCAGGCGGGGCTCGGGCCGCACCACCCGCAGCAGCACGGCCGCCGCCTCGCGCAAGCGCCCGTTCACCACCGCCTCCCGCCGCCCGGTCGTCTCGGTGGGGAGGGAGGGTTCTTCGTCCGGGTCCTTTGTAAGGACGACAGCACCGGTGGCCTCCGGCGCACCGGGCCCCGGCAGGACGGCACCCGGTGGCAGCACCGGCTGCGGGGTGTCGTACACGTGGTTCTCACTGACGATCGTGCCGTCTTCGAGCTGGACCTTCACCACCCGGTAGTACCCGGCCGACGCCAGCTCCCGCAGCGCCTGGTAGACCGCCCGGCGCCCCTGCGGACTGCTGTCCGCCATGTGCCGGCCGTCCTCCCGCCAGCCGTCCGGCCGCGACAGCAGGTCCCCCAACAGCCCCCGCGAGGTGTAGGTCAGCCTGCGGTCCTGCAGGACCTCGTTGGGCAGCACCGTGAAATTGCGCGCGTGAGCGCTACGATGAACACGCATGGGAGTTCGTGCTCCTGATGCCGGGCCCCGGGGTGTTGGTAGCACCGCCGGGGTCAACTATTTCCGTTTCCGACGCGGAACGTAGCACACGTACCACCCGAAAACCGACACGGTCGGCAAGCGGTCAATCCTGCCCGCTCCACGCACCTGACTGGTCGTCAATCACCACATTCAGCAGGAGAATTTTCTTTCTCTGCCCGCCTCCGATCACCCGCCCGACCCGCCGGGCCGGCGGAGGTGCTCAGCCGAGGTCGTACCGGGTGCCGTCCTCGACGGCGCGCAGCTTGTCGGGGTTGGCCACGTTGTGGATGGTCGAGATCCGGCCCTCCGGGTCGAAGTCAAAGGTCAGTGTGGCCATCACCCGGTCGGGGCCGCGGAAGACCACGCCGGGGCCGCCGTTGATCGTGGTGAGTTCGGCCCGCATCCGGTCGGGCTCGACGCCCTGGTAGGTGGCGGTGCCGAGGGCGGCGAACCAGTTGGCCACGGTCTGCCGGCCGATGACCGGCTTGAGGGCCTGGCGGACCTTGCCGCCGCCGTCGGTCCACACCGTCACGTCCGGGGAGAGCAGTTCCATCAGGGTGTTGAGGTCGCCGCCGGTCGCGGCCGCCAGGAAGCGCTCGGTGACGTCGCGTTGGCGGGCGCGGTCCGCGGTGAAGCGCGGCCGGCGGGCCCGGACGTGCTCGCGGGCGCGGTGCGCGGCCTGCCGGACCGCCGGTTCCGAGCGCTCCACCGCCTGCGCGATCTCGGCGTAGCCGAAGGCGAAGACCTCCTTCAGCACGAAGACGGCGCGCTCCAGCGGGCTGAGCGTCTCCAGGACGACCAGCAGGGCGGTGGAGACCGAGTCCGCCGCGGCGACGCCGTCGGCCGCGTCCGGGCCGGTGAGGACCGGTTCGGGCAGCCACGGCCCGACGTACGCCTCGCGCTGGTGGCGGGTCGAGCGGAGCCGTTCCATCGCCAGGTTGGTGACGATCCGGGACAGGTAGGCCCTGGGGTCGGCGACCCGGGAGCGGTCGGCCGCCGACCACTTCAGCCAGGCGTCCTGGACGGCGTCCTCGGCGTCGGCGGCGCTGCCGAGGACGCGGTAGGCGACCGAGAAGATCAGGGTGCGGTGGCGCTGGAAGGCGAGCTGGTCGGGGTCGTCCGGCCGCGGGCCGGTCACTGGCTGGGTCACTTCGCGCTCCTGGTGCGGGTGTGGCGGCCGCCGCGCGGCCAGATCGCGCCCGAGGCGGGCGTCTTCTTCATCCGGATGAAGGTCGGCCACGGCGAGGCGGTGACCGTCTCCTTGTACTTGGCGGCCCACCGGCCGGTCAGCACGATCCGGCGCGGGCTGCCGTCGGGGTGGGTGAACTGCACGACGGCGTCGTCGCGGCCCAGGCTGACGGGGGTGTGGTAGTAGCCGAAGCGGAAGTCCCGGGGCTCCTTCCCGGCCAGGGTGCGCAGGATCGCGAGGGCCGCGTGCACGCCGGTGGGCATGCCGCCCTGGCAGGTCCCGTGCATCATGCCGTAGCCCTGGCGGACCGCCGCCGCGTCGCCCACCGCGTAGACGTCCGGGTGCGAGACCGAGCGCAGCGCGCGGTCGGTGACCACCCGGCCGCGTCCGTCGACGGTCAGGCCCGCGGCGGCGGCCAGCGGCGGGACGCGGGTGCCGCTGGTCCACAGCACCGCGTCGGCCGGGACGCGGGTGCCGTCCGCGAGGAGGACGCCGTCCGGCAGCACCCCGGTCACCTCGACGCCGGTGCGCACCCGCACGCCGAGGCGGGCGAGGGCCGTGTCCAGGTGGGCCCTGGCCCTGGGACGGGTGCCCGCGCCCGGCGCGTCCCGGCCGAGCAGCACGACGGTGAGCTCCGGGTGCCGTTCGGCGATCTCCGCGGCGGCCTCGACGCCGGTGAGGCCGCTGCCGCCGACCACGACCGTTCCGGCGCCGCGCCGGGCCAGCCGGTCGAGCCGGTCGGCGAGGACGGCGGCGCCCTCCCGGTCGTCGAGGGTGTGGGCGTGCTCGGCCGCGCCGGGGACGGCGGTGTCCGCGACGCTGCCCAGGCCGTAGACCAGGGTGTCGTAGCGCAGGACGCGGTCGTCGTCGATCCGGACGGTCCGCGCCCCGGCGTCCACGGCGGTGACCCAGCCGCGGACGAAATCGGCGCCGGTGCCGTCCAGCAGTTCCGGGATGCTCAGCTCCGCGGTCCGCCGGCCGGTGGCGGCCGTGTGCAGCCGCATCCGCTCGGTGAAGGTGTCGTACGGGTTGACCAGGGTCACCCGCAGGTCGTCGCGCCCGCGGGTGCGGGCCGCGAGCTGGACCGCGGCCGCGAGCCCGGCGTAGCCGGCCCCCAGGACCAGGACCTCGTGCCGTCGCGGTGCCACCGTGCTGTCCATCTGCCGCCTCTTTCCGTTGGTCGTCTCCGCCGTGCGGACGACCACCAGACGCGAGCTGCCCTCCCGTTCGTGACATCGGTCGCTGTGTCCCGCGTCACACCTCCCGGAGGCGCCCCGCCACCGCGGCCCGGCCCGGCAGCGAAAAAGCGAAAAGCGGGCCCGGACGCCGTCCCACAACAGCGTCCGGGCCCGCACCCTGTCCGGGGGGAGCGGACAGGGAGTCGTCAGGTTCCCTACGAACGACGGGGGTTGAACACCCACACCCGCAGCAGCACGAACCGCACCAGCGTCGCGGCCGCGTTCGCCGCCACCAGCACCACCAGCTCCACCCCGTGCCCGGCGTCCGGCGAGGCGGCGTGCAGGACGGCGACGGCGCCGCTGGTGAGGACCAGTCCGACCAGGAAGGCCAGCCCGCCCTCCAGTTGGTGCTTGAGGGCGTCCCGGCGGCCGGTCACGCCGAAGGTGAAACGCCGGTTGGCGGCGGTGTTGAAGACCGCGGTGACGGCCAGCGCCAGCGCGTTGGCGACCAGCGCGGGCACCAGCTGCCGCACCCCCAGGAACAGCAGCAGGTAGGCCAGCGTGCACAGGCCGCCGATCACCGCGAAGCTGACGGACTGCCAGCCGAGGCCGGGCGGCACCTGCGCCCGCCGGACCCGGTCGGGCAGGTCGACGCCGCCCTTGCCGGCCAGGGTGCGCCGGGCGACCCGGGCCATGCCCTTGAGGTCGTCGACGACGGTGCGGACGATGTCGACCCGGCTGTCCGGGTCGTCCACCCAGTCCACCGGCACCTCGTGGATCCGCAGCCCGGAGGCTTCGGCGAGCAGCAGCAGCTCGGTGTCGAAGAACCAGGCGTTGTCCTCGACCTGCTCCAGCAGCCGCTTGACCACCTCGGTGCGGCCCGCCTTGAACCCGCACTGGGCGTCGGAGAACTTGGCCGCCATGGTGGCCCGGAGCAGGAAGTTGTAGGTGCGCGAGATGAACTCCCGCTTGGGCCCGCGCACCACCGCCGAGCCGCGGTGCAGCCGGCTGCCGATGGCCAGGTCGCTGTGCCCGGACAGCAGCGGCGCGACCAGCGGCAGGAACGCCTCCAGCCCGGTCGACAGGTCGACGTCCATGTAGGCCACCACGTCGGCCTCGCTGTCGCCCCACACCTGCCGCAGCGCCCGCCCCCGCCCCTTGAGGTCGAGGTGCACGGCGCGCACCGGCCCGAGCTCCGCGGCCAGCGCGGTGGCGACCTCCCAGGTGCCGTCGACCGAGGCGTTGTCCGCCACGGTGATCAGGTAGTCGTACGGGAAGGTCTCCGCGAGGTAGGCGTGCAGCTCACGGACGCAGCGCTCCAGCGAGTGCTGCTCGTTGTACACGGGTACGACGATCTCCACGAGCCTGGTCCTCACCACGGTGTCGGCCGGGTCTCGGCCGTCGACCGCCGGGACGGGCCGCAGGGTCTGGCGCATCGCTGGCTGTGTCATGGGAAGGAGGTTCACAGTCCCTGATGGGCCCGCGATGATGGCAGCCTGAGAGCGCGCTGAGAACCCGGGCTCCGTGGACTCCGGCCGGCGCCCGCACCGGCCCTGGCTGCAAGACGAACGGGAGAGACGGATGTCCGAGACGGAGTTCACCGCGGACGTGCTGGTGGTCGGCGCCGGCCCGACCGGCCTGTTGCTGGCCGGCGACCTGGCCGCGGCCGGGCTGCGGGTCACGGTGCTGGAGAAGCGGGCCGAGGAGTCCGGCCTGACCAGGGCGTTCGCCGTGCACGCCCGCACCCTGGAGCTGCTGGACGCCCGCGGCCTGGCCGACGAGCTGATCGCCACCGGCCGCCCGGTGCCCTCGATGCGGGTGTTCGGCCGGCTCCGGGTCGACTTCGCCGGCCTGCCCACCCGCTTCCCGTTCGTGCTGGTCACCCCGCAGTACAACACCGAGCGGGTGCTGCGCGAACGGGCCGTCAAGGCCGGTGCCGAACTGCGCCGCGGCACCGAGGTGACCGGCCTGCGGCAGGACGCCGCGGGCGTCACGCTGACCGCCCGCACCGCCGACGGCACCGAGCGGAGCCTCCGGGCCCGCTACGCGGTCGGCGCGGACGGCGTGCACTCCGCGGTGCGCGACCTGCTGGGCGTCCCGTTCCCCGGCGAGTCGGTGGTGCGTTCGGTGATGCTGGCCGACGTCCGGCTGGAGCACGCGCCCGAGGAGCCGCTGACGGCGGGCGCGGGCGAGGCCGGCTTCGCCTTCCTGGCCCCGTTCGGCGACGGCTGGTACCGGGTGATCGGCTGGAGCCGCGAGCACCAGGTGCCGGACTCCGAGCCGGTGGTGCCGGGCGAACTCGCCGACCTGCTGCGCGAGGTGACGGGCCGGGACCTCGGCCTGGGCGAGGTCCGCTGGACCTCCCGCTTCCACAGCGACGAGCGCCAGGCCCCCAGCTACCGCTCCGGCCGGGTGCTGCTCGCGGGGGACGCCGCGCACTGCCACTCCCCGGCCGGCGGCCAGGGCATGAACACCGGCCTGCAGGACGCCGCCAACCTGAGCTGGAAGCTGGCCTCGGTGCTCCGCGGCTGGTCCCCCGACGCCCTGCTGGACACCTACCAGACCGAGCGCCACCCGGTCGGCCGGGCGGTGCTGCGCTCCTCCGGCGCCCTGGTCCGGCTCGCCCAGGGCCGGCACGCCCCGACCCGGGTGCTGCGCTCGGCGATCGGCGCGGCCGCCGACCACCTGGGCCCGCTGGCCGAGCTGGGCGCCAAGCAGGTCTCCGGCCTCGGGTACGCCTACCCGGCCGAGAAGGGCGCCCACCCGCTGGTCGGCCGCCGGGTCCCGGACCTGCGCCTGGCGGTGGACGCGCCGGGCGGCCCGGCCCGGCTGCACGAGGCGCTGCGCTCCGGGAAGGCGGTGCTGGTCAGCAACGACGAGCTGTCGGTGGCGGACTCCTGGGCGGAGCGGGTGGTCACCGCGGCCCCCGCCGACCCGCACGGCAAGCTGCGCGACACCGTGCTGCTGGTCCGTCCGGACGGGCACGCGGCCTGGGCCTGCGCCGATCCGACCAGGGGCGAGCTGCGGGCGGCGCTGAGCCAGTGGCTCGGCCGCCCCTGACATTCAGTGTGCACCGGAGCGAAATAGGGCCAATTCACTGAATTGAATTCACGCTTCACAGTTGACTGTTTTTTAGTAAGCAATTGCCCGGGCATGGGCCTTTTCCCGCGAGTTCTCTGAGAGATTCTGGCGAGCGTTTTCGAAACCCGGAACGCCGCCAGATTTCCGGAGGAGCCCGTGCGACCCCGCTCGCTCGCCCTTGCCGCCGCCCTCGCGGTCCTTCCCCTCGCCGCCGTCTCCCTGGGCACCGCAACCGCCCAGGCCGCCCCCTCCCCCAACGCCACCGCCCGGGTGGCCCTGCCGCAGACCGTCACCCCGGCCGTCGCCCGCTCGCACCGGCAGGGCGACGTCCCGGCCGACCGCCGGATATCCGTGGCGGTCTCGCTGAAACTGCGCGACACCGCAGCACTGGACGCTTTCCTCACCGCGGTCGCCACCCCCGGCACCGCCGAATACGGGCACTACCTGACGCCCGCGCAATTCACCGACCGGTTCGGTCCGACCGCGGCCGGTGTCGAGCAGGTCCGGGCTTTCCTCACCGCCCAGGGGCTGAAGGTCGACTCGGTCAGCGCCAACCGCCAGGTGGTGAACGCCACCGGCACCAGCGCGCAGCTCTCCGCCGCCTTCGGCACCCACGAGTCGACGTACACCGACCCGCAGCAGGGCGGCCGGACGTTCTTCGCCAACGACGCCGCCGCCTCGGTGCCGGCCGCGCTGGCGGGCGTGGTCGAGGGCGTCAGCGGCCTGAACGACCACACCGTGCGCACCACCCGGCTGGCGGAGCCGCGGGCGTCCGCCCCGCACGCCACCCCGTCCGGCTTCGGCCCGGCGACGTACGACGGCGCGTACCGGCTGAACCAGCTGGGCGCGGACGGCACCGGCTCCACCGTGGCGCTCTGGGAGTTCGACGGCTACAAGTCCTCGAACCTGACCACCTACGACAGCCAGTTCGGCCTGTCCGGCCCGGCGGTGAGCACCGTGTCGGTGGACGGCGCGAACTACGACGCCAAGCCCGGCGACGGCCAGGGCGAGGTGGAGCTGGACTCCGAGATCGTCCGCGGCGTCGCCCCGAAGGCCACCCAGCTGGTGTACGAGGCGCCCAACAGCGACCAGGGCGAGATCGACATGGCCGCCAAGATCGTCTCGGACAACCGGGTCTCGGTGATCTCCATCTCCTGGGGCTCCTGCGAGCCGGACACCACCGCCTCCTCGATGACCGCGGTGAACAACTCCTTCAAGCAGGCCGCCGCCCAGGGCATCTCGATCTTCTCGGCCTCCGGCGACGACGGCTCCCGGGACTGCACCCGCTCGACCTCCGGCTCGACCGTGAAGGCCGTGGACTTCCCCGCCTCCAGCCCCTACGACACCGGCGTCGGCGGCACCAACCTGAAGGTCTCCGGCACCGCGTACAGCTCGGAGAGCGCCTGGTCGACGGCGGGCGGCGGGGTCTCCACCCAGTTCGCCAAGCCGAGCTGGCAGACCGGCACCAACGTCACCGGCACCATGCGCACCGTCCCGGACGTCGCCTCGAACGCCGACCCGAACAGCGGCTTCGCGATCTACACCCAGGGCAGCTCCAGCCCCGGCTGGCAGGTCTACGGCGGCACCTCGGCGGCGGCCCCGCTGTGGTCCGGCTTCGCCGCGCTGTACAACCAGAAGGCGCTGGCCGCCGCCAAGCCGGTGCTCGGCGAGGCCAACCCGAAGATCTACGCCGTCACCAACTCCGCCTCCTACGGCAGCGCCTTCCACGACGTCACCAGCGGCGCAAACCAGGACTTCGGCACCAGGACCGGCTACGACCAGGTCACCGGCTGGGGCAGCCCGGTCGCCGACGGCCTGGCCGCCGCCCTGCTCGGCTCCGGCGGCACCACCCCGCCGCCCACCGGCTCCTGCACCGCCGCCCAGCTGCTCGGCAACCCCGGCTTCGAGACCGGCAGCGCCGCGCCCTGGACCTCCTCCACCGGCGTGGTCGACAACTCCACCTCCGAGGCCGCGCACGGCGGCTCCTGGAAGGCGTGGCTGAACGGCTACGGCTCCGCCCACACCGACAGCCTCGCCCAGACGGTGTCCGTCCCGTCCGGCTGCACCGCCAAGCTGAGCTTCTGGCTGCACGTGGACACCGCCGAGACCACCACCACGACGGCGTACGACAAGCTGACCGTCTCGGTGAACGGCACCACCGTCGCGACCTACTCCAACCTGGACCGCGGCACCGGCTACGCGCAGCGGACGATCGACCTGAGCGCCTACGCCGGGCAGAGCGTCGCGGTGAAGTTCACCGGCGTCGAGGACTCCTCGCTGCAGACCTCGTTCGTGGTCGACGACACCGCGCTCAACGTGTCCTGACCCCTCGCCGACAGCGGTGCCGGGAGGCCCTCCGGGGCTCTCCCGGCACCTGGCGTGTCGGCAGTGTTGCCGGTTCGGTCCGCTTGCGAAATGCTTGTCGTGACCACTGTCATATGTCCTGATTAATGACGTAGCCTCTCAACCCTCATAGGGTTCCCACACGCTCGGCGACGCACCACCGAAGCACCGCCGAGCACCGTGGCGCCGGGGGTGATCCCGCCGAACCCGCCGGGTGGGGAAGGTGTCGCATGGGCTCGCAACAACCGCAGCACGCCGGCCGGCTCCGACTGGTCGGACAGCGCGACCACAGCGGCGAACCGCCGCCGCCCGTCCCGCCGACCGCACCGGCCCCGGCCGCCGCACCGGCCCCGCAGCCCTCCCGGACCCCGCAGCCCTCCCGGACCCCCCAGGCCGCGCCGGCCCCGCCGACCGCTCCGACCGCGCCGGCCCCGCCCGGCGGTTTCGCCGAGGTGCTGAACGCCGCCGTCGAGAACAGCGGCCTCAGTCTCGACCGGATCCGCGCCGCGCTCGCCAAACAGGGCGTCAGGGTCAGCGTCACCACGCTCAGTTACTGGCGGCGCGGCCGCAGCCAGCCCGAACGCGCCACCTCGCTGCGCGCCGTGCACCTGCTGGAGGAGCTGCTCGGGCTGCGCCACACCGCGCTCACCGCCCTGCTCGGCCCGCCCCGCCCGCGCGGCCGCTGGGTCACCCAGGGACCGGCCCCCGACGGCCTGCGGCTGGAACAGGTCTGGCCCGGCCAGGCCGAACTGGTCGAGGTGTTCGCCGAGCTCGACGCCCCGCCGGCCGGCCAGCTGGAGCGCCAGTCCATCCACGACGCCTACTACGTCGACGCCTCCCGCCGCGGCCACCTGCTGCGGATGCGCCAGGTGGTGCGGGCCACCGTGGACGGCGTCACCCGGCACGTGGTCGTCCACAAGGCCGACGAGGGCGTGCAGAGCTGTCCCGAGATCACCTCCGTCCGGCACGCCCGGCTCGGCCGGGTCCGCCGCCGCCCGCTGAGCGGCCTGCTGGTCGCCGAGCTGCTGCTCGACCGGCCGCTGGCACTGGGCGACTCCACCGTCCTGGAGTACGAGGTGCAGATCCCCGACTCCGGCCCCACCACCGACTACGGCCGGTTCTTCCCCGCCCCGGTGCGCGAGTACGTCCTGCAGGTGCACTTCGACCCCGCCGCCGTCCCGGTCCAGTGCGAACGCTTCGACCGCGCCCCGGGCACCGAGGTCGACCGCCACCGCGAACCGCTGTGGATCGGCGCCTCGGCCAGCGCCCACGTGCTCACCGCCGACCAGCAGCCCGGCCAGATCGGCATCCGCTGGCAGTGGGAGTAGTCCCCCCTCGCCCGCCGCTTCCCTCCCGAATCTTCCCTATCCTTCCCTTTGCTTCCCATTCGCTCCCCTTTATTACCTTTCCTTCCACTTCGTGCACTTTCGCCCCTTTCATCCCATTGGCCCCGTTTCGCCCCTCGCCACGCCCGACCCCGCGGTGCGCGCGTTCACCCGAACCGCCCTGTCGGACGCCCCATCAGGTGGTCCGCGCCACCTCCCCCGGGGAACGTGAGTCCCACTCAGCGAGCTCACGAGGAAAGGCGGGACCCACCCGTGCTGATGGAGTTCAGCGATGTCGAACCGGACGACTCCTGCGCCTGCGGCGGCTGCGCCGACCGCCGCCGGGCCCGGCTGCACGCCGTCCGCTCGCCCCGCCGCCGCCCCCTCGGGGCCCGCCGCGCGGCCTTCCTGCTGGCCGCCGCCGGCGGCGTGCTGGGCGGCTCCGCGGCCGCCCCGGCCGCGGCCGCGCCGCGCACCGACAGCAGCCCGCTGATACCCGACTCCCCGCAGGGCGAGGTGGCCGGACCCTACGGCGCGGACCCCGCCGCCCACCGCTCCATAGCCGTCCAGCCCGCCACCACCCGGGCCGAGATCCTGCGCCGGGCGCAGACCTGGGTGGACCGGAAGGTGCCGTACAGCATGAACACGTACTGGTCGGACGGCTACCGGCAGGACTGCTCGGGCTTCGTCTCGATGGCCTGGGGCCTGGGCAGCAGCCAGACCACCTGGACGCTGCCGGACTTCGCCGACCGGATCACCAAGGACGACCTCCAGCCCGGCGACGCGCTGGTCTACAACAACCCCAAGGACCCGGAGGGCGGCTCGCACACCGTCCTGTTCGGCGGCTGGGTGGACGCCGCCCGCACCAAGTACACCGCCCTGGAGCAGACCCGCCCCGGCACCACCAAGCGCAGCACCCCGTACGCGTACTGGAGCAACGCGAGCGGCTACCTCCCCTACCGCTACAAGGGGCTGAGCCAGCCGATGCCCGCGCCGGACTCCGACGCCTTCCCCGGGGCGGACAAGTTCGGGCCCGGCCAGGTCAACCCGTACGTGACCCGGCTGGGGAAGATGCTGGTCGAGCGCGGCGGCGGCCGGTTCTACCGGGAGGGCCCCAGCCCGGACTGGGGCGAGGCCGACCGGAAGGCCACCGAGGCGTTCCAGCTGGCGCAGGGCTGGCGCGGCACCGAGGCGGACGGCTACCCGGGCAAGGACACCTGGGACTACCTGGTGCACCACAAGGGCAAGGACATCCCGCCCGCGACCGCCCCGACCCCCGCCACCCCGGCCGACCCCGGCACCCCGAAGCCCCCGCCGCCCGCGCAGGCCCCGGCCTTCCCCGGCGCCGACCGGTTCGGCCCCGGCAAGGTCAACGACGACGTGCTGCTGCTCGGGCGGCAGCTGGTCGCCAAGGGCTTCGGCGCCGCCTACCGGGAGGGCCCGAGCCGGGACTGGGGCGAGGCCGACCGCCTGAACGTGGCCGCCTTCCAGCGCGCCCGGGGCTGGAGCGGCGCCGAGGCCGACGGCTACCCCGGCCCGCACACCTGGAAGCTGCTGTTCTCCTGAGCCGCCCCCGGCGGGGGCCCGCCGCGCTCAGGAGACCGCGGCGTGCTCCCGCACCCAGGCGTGCATGGCGATCGCGGCGGCCGCGCCCGCGTTGATCGAACGCGTCGAGCCGAACTGCGCGATCGAGCAGACCGCCGCCGCGTGCTCCCACGCCTCGGCGGTCAGCCCCGGCCCCTCCTGCCCGAACAGCAGCACGCAGCGCTCCGGCAGCCGGAAGGTCTCCAGCGGCACCGCGCCCGGCAGGTTGTCGATCCCGATCACCGGCAGCCCGCGCTCCGCGGCGAAGGCGGCCAGCGAGGCCACCGAGCCGTGGTGGCGCACGTGCTGGTAGCGGTCGGTGACCATGGCCCCGCGCCGGTTCCACCGCCGCCGCCCGACGATGTGCACCTCCTCGGCCAGGAAGGCGTTCGCGGTGCGCACCACCGAGCCGATGTTGAAGTCGTGCTGCCAGTTCTCGACCGCGACGTGGAAGCCGTGCCGCCGGGTGTCCAGGTCCGCGACGATCGCCTCGTGCCGCCAGTACCGGTAGCCGTCCACCACGTTGCGCCGGTCGCCCGCGGCCAGCAGTTCCGGGTCCAGCCGGGGGTCGGCGGGCCACGGCTCCGGGTGCGGGCCGACGCCGATCTCCCGGTCGTCGCCAAGGTCGTCGTACTGCTCGCCCAGCTGGGGCACCGAGGTGTCGCTCACGCCCCCAACGGTACGGGCTCGGGCCGGGCCGCCCGCTGCCGCGTCCGCACCGAGCGCTCCAGCTCGGTCAGGGCCTGCATGACCAGCCGGGCCCCGGCCCGGGTGACGTCGATCCGGTCGTCCCGGGGCAGCCCGGCCAGCTGGTGGTCCCAGGTCCGGTGGGCCTCGCGCAGCAGGGTGAAGTCGACGTCCTGGCCGAGCAGCACCGCGGCGGCGGCCAGCGCGGTGGCGTCCCGCAGCTCCTCGCCGAACGCGGCGGCGCCGGGCACCGCCGGGGCGTCCTCCCCCGGCAGGTGGGCCTCCAGCAGGACGGTGGAGCGGTCCAGCATGCCGACCGCCGACCGGGCCTTGTCGAACTGCTTGCGGCTCAGCTCCCGCAGCACCTGCTCGTCGTGCCGCACCGGCTCCACCTCGGCCCGGTCCAGCGCCGCCAGCATCTCGCTGCGCGCCTCCCGCACGTCCAGCAGCGCCGGCCGCACGTCCGCCGTGGCGTGCCCGCCCGCCGGATCCCCGTACGCGGTGAACACCGCCGCCGCGTACCGCCCCGCCGAGGCCAGCCACTCCGCCAACCGCTCCGGCAGCCGGGCGGTCTGCCAGGTCGGGAACAGCGCGTACGCGGCGAGCGCGATGAACCCGCCCAGCAGCGTCATCGACACCCGGTCCACCGCCAGCCGCACCGGGTCGCCCGGCTGCAGGCCGAGCAGGAACACCACGTACGAGGAGATCGCCACCGTGGTCACCGCGTACCCGGTGCGCATGGTCAGGTAGGCCAGGCCCATGCAGCACACCGCCAGCACCGCCAGCACCCAGTCCCCCGGGTCGAACAGCTGCACCACGGTGGTGGACAGCAGCACCCCGGCGGCCGTCCCGGCCACCCGGGCCACGCCGCGGCTGAAGGTCTGCGCGAAGTCCGGGCGCATCACCATCGCCGTGGTCATCGGCGCCCAGTAGCCGTGCTCGATCCGCAGCAGCCGGGCCGCCAGGTAGGCGGAGGTCACCACCACCGCCATCCGCGCCGCGTGGTGGAAGATCGCCGAGTGCCGGTGCAGCTGCCGCCCGACGGTGGCCAGCGCGGCGGGCGCGACCTTGGCCAGCGGCGGGCGGCGCAGGCCGGTGGTGGGCTCGGTGCGGGTCTGCACGGTGCCGCGGTCCTGCCGGTCGAGCCGGTCGGCGGCCCGGCCCAGCAGACCGGAGAGCCGGCGGGCCGAGCGGCGGGCGCCGCCGCGCAGCAGGTCCTCGCCGCTGCCGCTGCCGGGGCGGGCCAGCGTCAGACCCGGGGTGTCCTTGGGCAGCCGGAGCGGGTCGCCGCTGCGGATCGCCCGGGTCAGCGCGTCCAGCACCTCGGCGGCGGCGGCCAGCACCTCCCGGGCCCGGTCCCGCTCGGGGCCCTCCTCGGCGGCCCCGACCCGCGGATCGGCCAGCGCCGCCAGCGCCGGGCGGATCCGCTCGGCGATGGTCCGCAGCCCGCGCAGCTCGGGCGGGCGGCGCCGGGCCTGCCGGGCGGTCAGCTTGGCGGCCTGCCGGCCGACGATGAACGGCTCCGGATCGACCTGCGCCACCGGGTCGTGCCGCAGCCGGCGGGCGTAGTCGCCGAGCCCGGCGTAGATGTCGGCCAGCGCGTCGCGCTGGGCCCGCCAGCTGTCGATCGGCCAGAGCGTCACCACCAGGGCCTGGACCGCGCCGCCGACCGAGCAGAGCAGCCCGTGCTCGATCGCGGTGGGCACCGACACCGGCAGCTGCACCACCACCATCATCACCGCCAGCGTGTTGGCGGCGACCACGCCCGCGGTCGGCCCGATCGCCCAGGCCAGCCCGGCGCCGAACGCCCACAGCGCCAGCAGCACCGGGTACGCGCCCGGGATGCCGACCGCCACGTAGCCCAGGAAGGTCGACAGGCCCAGCCCGGCGGCGGCCACCAGCGCCAGCGAGGCGCGCGGCCGGAACGAGCGCTGGAAGGTCGCGGTGCCCGCGATGAACGCGCCCATCGCCGCCGAGGTGGCCTGCGCGGGCCCGAACAGCAGCAGCGTCGGGAAGACCACCAGCGCGGCCGCCACCGCCCCGCGCAGCGCCCGCTTCGGGTTGGTCAGCGAGCGGTCCACGGTCAGCCCGGCCTTCGCGGTGTCGCGCAGGGCGGTGAACCAGGACATACCGTGAGCTTAACCACTTTTCGCGCGGCGACCCGTCGGCCGCCCGGCCCCTCAGCCGTCCGACCCGCCCGCCGGCTCGGCCGCCACCGCTTCCACCGGCCCGGCCGGTTCACCCGCCGGCCCGGCCGCCTCCCCCACCGGCCCGGCCCCCGGTCCGGCCGGTTCACCCGCCGGCCCCGCCGCCCGCCGGGCCGCCCACCACGCCGCCGCCCGCCCCTGCACCGCCAGCAGGAAGGCGGTCGGCAGGAACACCGCGTCCGCGGAGACCATCGCCAGCGAGAAGAACGGCAGCCCGAGCAGCAGCGCGATCGCCAGGTGCTCGACCACCATCACCGCCAGCAGCACGTTCTTCAGCCGCCGCGCGGCCAGCGAGAACGGGAAGCCGACCTGCATGACCACGGTGCCGTAGGTCAGCGCGAAGGTGACCAGCAGGCTGCCGCCGAGCAGCCCGGACAGCTCCGGCCAGGGCGTGAAGTAGCCCAGCTTCAGCGGGTAGAAGACCGCGGTGCCGTCCTGCCAGCGGGAGCCCTGCACCTTGTACCAACCGGCCGTGGCGTACACCAGCACCACCTGGGCGGCGATCACCAGCATCGCGCAGTTGTGCAGCATCGCGGCCAGCGCGTCGGCCAACGCCCGCGGCTCGCCCCACTCGGACGGGTCCTTGCCGGGCCGGCGGGCCCGGCGGCGGGCGTCCAGCGACCAGACCCGGCCGCAGCGGGTGAACACCAGGTAGATCGCCATCAGGTGGACCAGGTTGTCGCCGCCGTCGCCGAGGAACACGTTCCGGTTCTGCAGCGACAGCACGGTCAGCGCGAACAGCACCGAGGAGGCCCTGGTTCGCCAGCCCAGCGCCAGCGCGAGGGCCGACAGCAGTGCCAGCAGGTAGACCGCCTCGAACCACCAGCGGCCGTCGCTCCAGGACAGCGCGGTGAACGCGTGGGTGTCGGCCAGCAGCCGCTCGTTCAGCGCCGCCGACCAGGGCGAGCGGTCCCCGTACAGCACCCGCCGGTTGGGCCACTCGCGCAGCAGGTAGGCGCCCCAGGTGCCGGCCACGCCGATCCGCACCACGGCGGCCTGGTGGGGGGCGAGGGTGGTCAGCAGGCGCGGCAGCGCGGCCCGCACGGCGGCGGCGGGGCCCGTCACGACAGGCCCTCCCGGTCCTCGGGCTGGACCGGCCACCAGGGCAGCTCGCGGGAGTGCGGGGCGGTGTCCACCTGCTCGGTGCTCCAGGACGGCGGGGCGACGGCGGTGAGCGTGACCCGCAGCTGGACCTGGATCACCCGGCCGCCGTCCCCGCCGATCCGCTGCAGCGCGATCCGCTCCAGGTACTGCTCGGCCAGCTGCCCGCGCGAACCGGGCACCGCCCGGACGTCGCCCTCGCCGTGGGTGGACTCGTAGAAGTCCCAGGCCCGGCGCAGCAGGTTCTGGTCCAGGTGGCTGGGCGCCGGGTCGTGCCGGATCGCCGCCCAGTCCTGCGCGGTCAGCCCGTGCCAGTCGCCGGTGACGACCTGCCCGTCGGCGCCGATGCTCTGCACCCGAGCGTCCACCGTGACGTTGCGCTGCAGCGGGTCCGGCGCGAACAGCTTCCAGTTCTGCTCGAACTCCGGGTACACCACCCAGTCGATCTGGGTCCGGTACTCCTTGGACACCGAGTTCGCGGGCGCCACGTACAGGAAGAGCACGCCGAGGAACGCCAGGACGCCGCCCCCCAGGGCCACCCCGGCGAGCACCAGCACCACCCGGGCGGGCTTGGACCAGACGCGCACGGCGGCCATCCTGCCGTACCGCCCACGCGTTCGAACAGGGGCGCGGGCCCTTGCGTCCGCCCTACAGGACGAACGGCTGCTGCCCGGTGCCGCTCACCATCGGACGGCCCGCGGCCTCCCAGGCGAACATCCCGCCGTCCACGTTGACGGCGTCCCGGCCGCCCGCCACCAGGTACTGCACCACCTGGGCGGAGCGCCCGCCGACCCGGCACATCACGTACAGCCGCCCCTCGGGCAGCTCGTCGAGGCGGGCCACCACCTGGCCGATCGGAATGTGCAGCGCGCCGTCCACGTGCCCGGCGTCCCACTCGTCCTGCTCGCGGACGTCGAGCAGGACGGCGTCGGCGGGCACCGAGGCGGCGTCGGCGGTGGGCAGCTGAGCGAACATCGAGGGGTTCTCCCGGGGTGCGTGGTCGGACGGGTCGTTCGGGCCATTGTCGGGCAGCAGCGCGGCCAGCCGCGCCTGCCGCTCGGCGGCGGTGGCCAGCAGCCGCTCGGCGAGGTCCTCCAGCAGCCGCTCCGGCTCGTCCGGGCGCAGCAGCAGCAGCTCGCCCATCGGGGTCCGTTCCAGCCGCACCCGTTCCACCGCCAGCGCGGTGATCCGGCCGGACAGCCACTCCAGGCGCTGGCGCAGCCAGCCCAGCCGGTCGGGGGAGTCCGCGGCGGGCGCCGAGTCCGGGGAGGAGGACCACTCCTCGGCGAGCCGCTCCAGCTCCGCCGCGTCGGCCAGCGCGTACGCCTCGTTGACCCGGGCGATGAACGCCGAGCGGCGCTCCTGCTCGGCCGGGTCGGTGGTCAGGTCGGGGTGGGCGCGGCGGGCCAGCTCGCGGTAGACCCGCTGGGCGTCCTTGTCCGGGCGCACCCGGCGGGCCTCCGGCTCGCCCTCGCGCGGGCCGCGCTCCTCGGCGGGCTCGACGCGCTCGCGGGCCTCCCGGGCCCGCCGCAGGTCCTCCGGGTCACCGCTGAGCGCCGCCGTCGTCTCGGCGATCAGCGCGTCCAGCTCGTCCAGCTCGGCGTACAGCGGGCCGAGCAGCTGGTGGTGGGCCAGCGCGAAGTTGTCGATCTCCACCCGCAGGGTGGCCACGTCGACGTCCAGGGTCAGCCAGGCCAGCTCGGCCGCCTCGACCCGCTCCTCCAGGTCCCGCCGCTCCGGGTCCGCCCACACCTCGACGCTCGGTACGCTCACCCTGGCCACCCTACCGGGGTGCGCCGCGCACCCGATCGGGTGGCGACGTAGCACCCCGGGGGCGCACGGCGGGCGACACGCAACTGATACGGACGAATCTGCCCGATTGACTACCTCCTCCAGCCGTCTCCGTGCTTCATTGGAGGGCGCGCGCAAGGACGCGCGCACCGGCCAGGAGGAGCAGCAAGCACAACAAAGGGGCAGACCGATACCCATGGTGGACCAGCCCGACTCCACACCACCCGCCGGAGTGGTCGCCCTGCTCCGGGTCGCCGCCGTACTGGTCGACCCGGACGGCCGGATCGCACTGTGGAACCGCACCGCGGAGGAGCTGTTCGGCCACCGCGCCGAGGTCACCCTCGGCCGCGCCGCGCGCGGCCTGCTGCCCGCCGTCGACCCCCGCCCGGACGGCACCGGCCAGGCCCACCGCGGCGACGCCCTCGACACCCTCGACGACCTGGTGCTGGACGGCCCGTGGGCCGGCCCGCTCACCGTGCACGACCGCGAGGAGCGCCCGCGCGACGTGCTGTGGTGGGCCTACCCGCTGGTCGAACCGGTCGGCCGCTCGCTGCTCCTGCTGGCCACCGACGCCCGGCCGCTGCGCGCCGCCGGCCCCCGGATCGCCCTCGGCGAACGCCTCGTGCCGTACGCCGCCGCGCCCGCCGCGGCCCGCCCGCAGCAGGTCGACGCCGCCTTCGCCCCGCC
>NZ_JBSGET010000077.1:0-39482 GCF_053603035.1 Kitasatospora sp. NPDC004272
GCTCGGGCGGGGGGTCCGCGGCGCCGGGGCGGCCGCCGCCCCGGCCGGGCCGGGGGGGAGCCCGCCCGCCCTCCGCGCCGCCGCTCCCGCCCCCGGCGTCCCCGGGGTGGATGCGGGGCCAGTCGCCGGGTGCGGTGCGGTCGGCGGCCGGGGCGGGGACGGGGCGGACGGCGAGTTGCTGGAGGCGGCCCTCGGCGCCGAGCAGGGCGTCGCAGCGGCGGGCGAGTTCCTGGGAGGCTTTCCGCTGGCCGCTCTCGACCTTGCTCAAGTAACCCTTGCTGTAGCTGAGTTGTCGGGCGAGCCCTTCGAGCGAGAGGCCGTTTTCCTCGCGCAGCCGGCGCAGTTCGGCCCCGAAACGACGAGACGCGAGCATGCCAAATCACCCCCTGGGTACGTCCCTGGCACGGACGGGTGCGCGGGATGTGCGGTTCGGGAGCGCTCCCCGGCGCTCCGAGGGAATCTTGGCATGCGACTGATCGCTTCCGGAGCGTTACGGAACGGTTTCCCGTTGCCAATTCCGCTGGCAGGCCACCCGGCCGGGCACCCCTCGGCCCCCGGCGGGCGACCTGGCACCGGCCGGCGGCGACCCGGGCCCGGCGCGGGCGAGGCGGCCGGGCCGCCAGGTGCGGTGGTCGAGGTCGGCGGTGAGGGCGGTGACCAGCATCGAGCGGGCGAGGCGGGTGTCGAGCAGGACGCCGAGGGCGACCGCGAAGCCGATCCCGGCGAAGCCCGCGACGGGGAGGGTGCCGAGGACGGCGAAGGTCGCGGCCAGGACCGGGAACGCCTGGTCCTGGCCCTCGACGTGGAAGACGTGCGCGAAGGAGGAAGAAGAACGCGCTGATGCCGAGCGCCGCCGCGTACGACAGCACCAGCGGCGCGACCACCGCCCGCAGCAGCGCCGCCAGGATCAGCAGCACCACCGCCGGCACCAGCGGGATGACCGCCCTGGTGTCGTGCGCGGCGGCCCGCCCGGCCTCCAGCACCACCGCCACGCCGCTCGCGCACACCGGGCCCAGGGGTGTCCTCGGCGCCGTTCAGCCGCCCCACCGGCGGGGCGGCCGCCAGCAGCACCGGCTTCCCGTCGCCGTCCCGCACCGGTCCGTCCGGGCCCGCGCGCTCCCCCGTCCACCGTCGCGCCCCGGTCAGCGCCCCGCACCCGGCGGCGCGCCGCGGACCGAACGCGCCGCGGAACGGACCCGGGGCGTTTGCCCGCGACATCCGTACGGGGACGAACCGGTCGGGACACGAAACGCCGCACTGTGGTAACCAGGACTTCGCCGATCAGCACGGGGGATCTCTTTGACCGCGCCGACCTCACCCGACGGGACGCCGCCGTACCCGACCGCACCGCCGCCCGCACCGCCGTCCCGCCGGCTCGACCTGCAGGGCTGGAGCGCGGTGGTGACCGCCCTGGTCGGCGTCGCCACCCTGGGTGCCGGGTTCGCGGGGGGCTACCTCACCCAGTCGCAGGCCGCCCCCGACGGCGGGCCGCAGCCGACCGTGACGGTCACCGTCACCGCGACCGTGACGGCCGCCGCCCCGCCGGCCACCGCGCCGCCGGTCGACGCCCTGCCCAGCGGGGTGCCGACCGGCCCGGCCGCGAGCGCCGCCCGGGTGCTGCTGGCCTCGCCGGACACCGGGCGCGGCGGGACGCGGACGGTGCTCACCGGGCAGGGGTTCCCGCCCGACACGGTCGTCCGGATCTCCTTCGTGGTCGGGACCGAGGGTCTGGAGTACCAGCACCGGGACCTGCGGGACACCAAGTCCGACTCCGCCGGCGCCTTCTCGGTCGAGGTGTCCATCCCGTCCGACCTGGAGGACTACCAGGACAAGAACACCTACCTGCGCGCCCAGGCCGGCACCGGCACGAAGTACAGCGACACGGTGTTCAACCTGCTGCCCTGACCGGTCGTCAGGCCCGGCGCCGCTCCAGTTCCCGCCACAACCCGTCGACGCGGTCGGTCAGTTGCTCCAGGTCGCCGCTGTTGTCGAGGACCAGGTCGGCGATGGCCAGGCGCTCCTCGCGGCTCGCCTGGGCGGCCATCCGGGCCCGGGCCTCGTCCTCGGCCATGCCGCGCAGCTCGACCAGGCGGCGCAGCCGTTCCGCGTCCGGGACGTCGATCACCACGACCAGGTCGTACAGCGGGGCGAGGCCGTTCTCGGCGAGCAGCGGGACGTCGTGCACCACGATCGCGTCCGGGCCCGCGGCGGCCTCCAGTTCGGCGGAGCGGGCCCGGACCAGCGGGTGGACGATGGCGTTCAGCTCCGCCAGCCGGGCCGGGTCGGCGAACACCACCCGGCCCAGCGCGGGACGGTCCAGCGTGCCGTCGGGGAGCAGCACGCCGGGCCCGAACCCGGCGACGACGGCCGCCAGTCCGGGCGTCCCGGCGGCGACCACCTCGCGGGCGATCACGTCCGAGTCGACGATCACCGCGCCGCGCGCGGCCAGTTGGCGGGAGACCTCGCTCTTGCCCGCGCCGATCCCGCCGGTCAGTCCGATCCTCAGCATGCCGTCAGGCTACCGGGGCGGGCGGCGGCGGGACCGGGGAGGGCGGCGGCGGGCGGCGGTGCCCGTTTCCCGGCGCCGGGCCGGTTCCGGGTCGGGTCCGGGTCGGGTCCGGAGCGGGTCCGGAGCGGGCCCGGCGGGGTCAGCCGGGGTCAGGCCAGGTCCAGGGACTCCCCGGCGGCCAGCGTCCGGTACTCCACGCCGCCGGTGCCCGGGCCCTGCGGGCCGAGCAGCCGCCCGTGGATGGCCTGCCCGGCCTCGCTGAGCGTCGCCTCGTGGATCGCCACCGCCTGCCGGGGCCGGGCGTCGCGCAGGTAGTCGACCAGCTCGCCGGCCCGCAGCCAGGGCGCGCCGAGCGGCAGCAGCAGGGTGTCCACGGTGTCCGGCGGGACGGTCAGCGCGTCGCCCGGGTGGAAGGCCCGGCCGCCCAGCAGGAAGCCGATGTTCGGGATCCGCGGGATGTCGGCGTGGATCTCCGCGTGCCACTCGCCGTGCACCGTGACCGGCAGCCCGTCCAGGTCGAACGCGTCGCCGTCGCCGACCACCGTGACCTTGGCGCCGATGCCGTCCAGCTGCCGGGCCACCGAGGAGTTGGTGTACACCCGCAGGCCCGGGTTGGCCTCGACGGCGGCCCGGACCTGCTCCTCGGTGAAGTGGTCGGCGTGCTCGTGGGTGATCAGCAGGGCGCTCACGCCCGCCACCACCTCCGGGCCGGAGAACATGCCGGGGTCGATCAGCACCGCCCCCTCGGCGTGCTCGATCCGGACGCAGGCGTGGCCGTACTTCGTCAGTCGCATGCGGCCAGCGTACGACCGGGCCCGGGCCGGAGGGGGCCCGGGCCGGAGAAGACCTAGGGCGTGCCCACCAGGCCGCGCGGCTTCACCAGCCGGGGCACGGGCAGCACCACCGGGCGCAGCGGCGGCAGTTCGACGTGCTCGTGCAGGCCGATGATCCGGTGCAGGCGGCGCAGCGGGGCGGGCGCCCACCAGTTGAGGCGGCCGAACAGGGTCATGGTGGCGGGCACCAGCAGGGTCCGGACCAGGGTGGCGTCCACCGCGACGGCGACGGCCAGCGCGATGCCCATCTGCTTGACCATGAGCATCTGCCCGGCGGCGAACCCGGCGAACACGATCACCATCAGCAGCCCGGCCGAGGTGATGATCCGACCGCTGCGCTGCAGGCCCAGCTCCACCGACTTCGCGCAGTCGTACCCCTGGTCGTGCAGCTCCTTGATCCGGGAGAGCAGGAACACCTCGTAGTCCATCGACAGCCCGAACGCGAAGGCGAACACCAGCACCGGGATCACCGTCTCCAGGCCGCCGGTCGGCGTGAACCCGAGCAGCGAGCTGAAGTACCCGTGCTGGAACACCAGGGTCAGCGCGCCCAGCGACGCCCCCAGCGACAGCACGTTCATCAGCAGCGCCTTCACCGGCAGCACCACCGAGCCGGTCATCATGAACAGCAGCACCAGCGTCCCGGCGGCGACCAGGGCCAGCGCCCACGGCCCGCGCGAGCCGATCTCGTGCTGGAAGTCCACCAGCGAGGCCGCGTCGCCCGTCACGTACGTGTCCAGCCCGCCGCGCTCCGCCCGCAGCTCGCCGACCACCTTCTTGGCCTCCGCACCCTGCGGGTCGCCGTTCACCAGCACGTCCACGGTCTGCACGCCGTCCGAGACCGGCGTCACCGCCCGGACGCCCGCCACGCCCGGCAGCTGCGGGACCACCCGGTCCGCGTACTGCTGCGCCTGCTGCGACGAGCCCTCGACGACCACCTGGACGGCCGCCGGGGCCTGGTTCGGGAAGCGCGCCTCGACGGTCTCGGCGACCTGCCGGGACGCGAAGCTCTTCGGCAGCACGTCGGCGCCCGAGTTGCGGAACTCCGAGCCCAGGAACGGCGCGCCCGCCGCCAGCAGCAGCGCCACGCAGGCCAGCATCACCGGGACCGCCCGGCGCTGCACCCGGCGCACCGTCCGGGAGAAGAAGCCCTCGTCCGGGACGGGCGCGGTCGGCGCCTTGATCTTCGACCCCATGAAGCCCAGCAGCGCCGGCACCAGCGTCAGCGCCGCCGCCACCGCGATCACCACCACGCTGACGCCCGCCGCCGAGACCGCCCGGAACACCGGGCTGGTGAACACGAACAGCCCGCTCAGCGCGACCGCCACCGTCAGGCCGGAGAACGCCACCGTCCGGCCGGCCGTGGCCGCCGTCCGCTCGACCGCCTGCGCGATGTCCGCGCCGTGGCCGCGCTCCTCCCGGAACCGGTTCACCATCAGCAGCGCGTAGTCGATCGACAGGCCCAGGCCCAGTACGGTGGCGATCGGCAGCACCGAGGTGTCGATGTCCATGATCCGGCTGAAACCGAACATCGCCAGCAGCGCCCCGCCCACCGAGGCGATCGCCCCGATGCCGGGCAGGCCCGCCGCGGCCAGGCCGCCGAACACCAGCACCATCACGATCAGCGTCAACGGCAGCGTGACGATCTCACCGAAACGGGTGTCCTTCGCGGTCTGGTCCTTGACCTCCTGCTGCAGCACCAGATCGCCGCCGACCACGGTGTGCGCGCCGTCCGCGTCGATCCGCTCCAGCCGGTCGGTGACCGCCGCCAGCTGCTTGGCCGTCGAACCGTCCGCCATCCGCACGTTCACCAGCGACGCCTTGCCGTCGCCCGCGGTCAGCTGCCCGCCCGTCGCGTACGTGTCCGCCACCGAGACCACGCCCGGCAGCTTCGCCACCTCCGCGCTCGCCCGTTCGACCGCCGCCCGCACGCCGGCGCCGCCCACCTCGGGCCCGTCCACCACCGCGGTCACGGTGCCCCGCACCGGGTCCGCCGCCTGCACGACGGCACTGCCCGCCGCCGACTCCGACCCCCCGCTGCCGGTCGACGCCACCGACCCCTCGAACACCCGCCCGCCGATCACCACCCCCACCGCGAGCACCAGCGCCCAGAACGCCAACACCCAACGACGGTGCCGGAAACACACTCGCCCCAGAGCGGCCAACCGGCCGGGAACCTGGGAAACCTGGACCTCTGCTGCGGTGGAGCGGGAGCTGCGCATGCGGGGAGCCTTTCGGACAAGTCCCCTCAATGTATGCGTGACCACGCTTTCGTCCTATAGACGGACGATGAGCCTCATCTCACAATTCCCTTCACATAAACGCCACTTAAGCCCCACGCCCCAGCCACCCGCCCAGCGGTGCGCGCACGGGTGGGCGGGCAGCGCGAAACAGCGACCCCCGCCCCAGGAAACCCTGGAACGGGGGTCGCTGTTCAGTCAGCTAGGCAGCTGCCGAAGCGCGGTGCTTCAGCTCTGGCCGCCGGCCAGCTTCTCGCGGAGCGCGGCCAGGGCCTCGTCCGAGGCGAGCGCGCCGGAGGTCTCGTCGCTGCTGGAGGAGTACGAGCCGCCACCGGAGACCGGGGCCTCCTCGCCGGCCTCGGCGGCGGCAGCCGCGTCGGCCTCGCGGGACTTGATGACCTGGGCCTGGTGCTGCTCGAAGCGGGACTGGGCCTCGGCGTACTGCCGCTCCCACTCCTCGCGCTGCTTCTCGAAGCCGGGCAGCCAGTCGTTCGCCTCGGGGTCGAAGCCCTCCGGGTAGATGTAGTTGCCCTGGTCGTCGTAGGACGCGGCCATGCCGTACAGGGTCGGGTCGAACTCGACCGACGCCGGGTCGGCACCGAGGGACTCGTTGGCCTGCTTCAGCGAGAGGCTGATGCGGCGGCGCTCAAGGTCGATGTCGATGACCTTGACGAAGATCTCGTCGCCGACCTGGACGACCTGCTCCGGGATCTCGACGTGGCGCTCGGCCAGCTCGGAGATGTGGACCAGGCCCTCGATGCCCTCGTCCACGCGGACGAACGCACCGAACGGAACCAGCTTGGTGACCTTACCCGGGACGACCTGCGAGATCTGGTGGGTCCGGGCGAACTGCTGCCACGGGTCCTCCTGGGTCGCCTTCAGCGACAGGGAGACGCGCTCGCGGTCCATGTCCACGTCGAGAACCTCGACGGTGACCTCCTGGCCGACCTCGACAACCTCGTTCGGGTGGTCGATGTGCTTCCAGGACAGCTCGGAGACGTGCACCAGACCGTCGACGCCGCCGAGGTCGACGAACGCACCGAAGTTGACGATCGAGGAGACGACGCCGGAGCGCACCTGGCCCTTCTGCAGGGTGGTGAGGAAGGTCTGGCGGACCTCGCTCTGGGTCTGCTCCAGCCAGGCGCGGCGGGACAGGACCACGTTGTTGCGGTTCTTGTCCAGCTCGATGATCTTCGCCTCAAGCTCCTTGCCCACGTAGGGCTGGAGGTCGCGGACGCGGCGCATCTCGACCAGCGAGGCCGGGAGGAAGCCACGGAGGCCGATGTCGAGGATGAGACCACCCTTGACGACCTCGATGACGGTACCGGTGACGATGCCGTCCTCTTCCTTGATCTTCTCGATCGTGCCCCAGGCGCGCTCGTACTGCGCACGCTTCTTGGACAGGATGAGACGACCCTCCTTGTCCTCCTTCTGGAGAACCAGGGCCTCGATCTCGTCGCCGACCTTGACGACCTCGTGCGGGTCAACGTCGTGCTTGATCGAGAGCTCGCGGGAGGGGATGACACCCTCGGTCTTGTAACCGATGTCGAGGAGCACCTCGTCACGGTCGACCTTCACGATGATGCCCTCGACGATGTCGCCATCGTTGAAGTACTTGATGGTCTCGTCGATCGCGGCGAGGAACGCGTCCGCGTCGCCGATGTCGTTGACCGCGACCTGCGGGGTGGTGCTGACAGAGGTGTCGGTGGGGCTCGTCATTAGGAAAAGGGCTCCGGTACGGACATGAAGTCGTAGTAATGCCACGCGGAGGGCCCTGATCGCTCCCACCGAAAGCCGTACAGGCCAGAAAACGGCCCACCGAAAGGACTCCCGCAACGACAGGATCCCGGTGTCCGTCTGACGACCGTGGGGTCTTCGACAGATGCGAGCGCGACCTGCTCCGTCCGAGGCGCGCAGGCCCGCAGCGCAACTTGTAGCATACGGGGACACCCGGGCACGGTCAACGTCGAAGCCGACGAGACGGTGGAGGCCGGGACGGATCAGGCCATATCCTCCGATGGCGCACCTCGCGGCGGCTGGAGCACCGGCCCTACCCCGGATGCCACCGCCCGACCCGGCCCCCGATCGGGACCGGCTCCGCAGCAGCAGCGCTTCCGCAAGGCCATAGCCTACTTGACGTCCCGCCCCGGCTCGCGCCAGGGGCCCCGCCCGCCCCGGCCCCGGCCGGGCCCCCGATGCACCAGGTGACGGATTTCCATGACCCACCCCACCCCCGGCGACGCCGAACCCCGCGACTACGACCCGGCCGGGTACGACGTCCCCTCCTCCCCCGGGCAGCCGGACGAGGAGGAGGACGGCGACGAGGCGCTGCGACGGGACGCCGGGGCGCAGGAGTCGAGCCGGGCCAGCCGGCACTGGTGGGACCGCAACGCCGACGACTACCAGGACGAGCACGGCGAGTTCCTCGGCGACGACCGGTTCACCTGGTGCCCGGAGGGCGTGGACGAGGCCGAGGCCCGGCTGCTCGGCGACCCGGCCGAACTGAAGGGCGCGGACGTGCTGGAGATCGGCTCCGGCGCCGCGCAGTGCTCGCGCTGGCTGGCCGCGCGGGGCGCCCGCCCGGTCGCGCTGGACATCTCCTACCGGCAGCTGCAGCACTCCCGCCGGATCGACCTGGGCCGCGGCCTGGAGCCCGTCGCCGTGGTGCAGGCCGACGCCTCGGTGCTGCCGTTCGCCGACGGCTCCTTCGACCACGCCTGCTCGGCGTACGGCGCGGTGCCGTTCAGCGCCGACACCGAGCGGCTGATGCGCGAGGTGCACCGGGTGCTGCGGCCCGGCGGGCGCTGGGTGTTCTCGGTGACCCACCCGATCCGCTGGGCGTTCCCCGACGAGCCCGGCGTGGAGGGCCTGACCGCCACCTCCTCGTACTTCGACCGCACCCCGTACGTCGAGCAGGACGAGCAGGGCACCGCCACCTACGTCGAGCACCACCGCACCCTGGGCGACCGGGTCCGGGAGCTGGTCGCCGCCGGGTTCACCCTGCTCGACCTGGTCGAGCCGGAGTGGCCGGAGGGGCTGGAGCAGGAGTGGGGCGGCTGGAGCCCGCTGCGCGGCGAGCACATCCCCGGGACGGCGATCTTCGTCGCCCGCCGGAACGGCTGACCGCGGTGCGCCCCGGGGGGCTCGACCTGCCCGTCAGCTCGGTGCTCCCCGCACTGGCCGCCGCACTGGACCGCAGCGGCGCGGCGGTGCTCTCCGCACCGCCCGGCACCGGCAAGACCACCCTGGTGCCGCTCGCCCTGGCCGGCCTGCTCGGCGGCCCGCCGCGCCGGGTGCTGGTGGCCGAACCGCGCCGGCTGGCGGTCCGGGCCGCCGCCCGCCGGATGGCCTGGCTGCTGGAGGAGCCGGTCGGCGCCTCGGTCGGGTTCACCGTGCGCGGCGAGCGGCAGGCCGGACCCGGCACCCGGGTCGAGGTGGTCACCACCGGCGTCCTGCTGCAGCGCCTGCAGCGCGACCCCGAACTGCCGGGCGTGGACGCGGTGGTGCTCGACGAGTGCCACGAACGGCACCTGGACGCCGACACCGCGCTCGCCTTCCTGCTGGACGTCCGGGCCGCGCTCCGCCCCGAACTGCGGCTGCTGCTGGCCTCCGCGACCGCCGACACCGACGCCTGGGCCGAACTGCTCGGCGGCGCGCCGGTGGTGGCCGCCGAGGGCGTCTCGCACCCGGTGGAGACCGTCTGGGCCCCGCCGCCCGCCGCCGTCCGCCCCGCGCACGGCACCCGGGTCGACCCGGCACTGCTCGCGCACGTCGCGGCGACGGTCCGCCGGGCGCTGGCCGAACGCGACGGCGACGTGCTCTGCTTCCTGCCCGGCGTCGGCGAGATCGCCCGGGTGGCCGGGCAGTTGGCCGCCGAGGACGTCGAGGTCCTGCACCTGCACGGGCAGGCGCCGCAGGCCGTGCAGGACGCCGCGCTGAGCCCCGGGACGCGGCGGCGGGTGGTGCTGGCCACCTCGGTCGCCGAGTCCTCGCTGACCGTGCCCGGCGTCCGGGTGGTGGTCGACTCCGGGCTGACCAGGGAGCCGCGCACCGACCACGCCCGCGGCCTGTCCGCGCTGGTCACCGTCCGCACCTCGCTGGCCGCCGCCCGGCAGCGCGCCGGACGCGCCGGACGCGAGGCCCCCGGCACCGTCTACCGCTGCTGGGCCGAGGCCGAGGACGCCCGCGCCGCCCGCTTCCCCACCCCCGAGATCGCCCTCGCCGACCTCACCCCCTTCGCCCTCCAGGCCGCCTGCTGGGGCGACCCCGACGCCACCGGGCTCACCCTCCCCGACCCGCCGCCGGCGGGCGCGATGGCCGCCGCCCGCGAGGTGCTGCGCGCCCTGGCCGCCGTCGACGCCGCCGGCCGCCCCACCGACCGCGGCCGCGCCATCGCCCGCACCGGCCTGCACCCCCGGCTGGCCCGCGCCCTGCTCGACGGCGCCCCCGCCGTCGGCCCCCGCCGCGCCGCCGAACTCGTCGCCCTGCTCTCCGAAGAACCCCCGCGCGCCCTCGGCGACGACCTCGCCGAGATCCACCGCGCCGTCCGCCGCTCCCCCGCCGACCCGTACGCCCGCCGCTGGAAGGACGAGACCCGCCGCCTGGAGCGCGCGCTGACCGGCCCGGACGGCGACACGAACACGGCGGACGGCCCGGACGGCGACGGCCCGACCGCCGGACCGGGCGGCGGCAGCCGCGCGGCGGAACGGCAGGCCGCGGCTGCCGGCGCCGGCCGGCGCGGCGCAGCCGATGGCGGGCGCCCCGGCCGGGAGGCCGCGGCGTCCGGCGCCGCGTCCGGGCTGTCCGACGCCGTCGCGGCCGGGCTGGTGGTCGGGCTGGCGTACCCGGAGCGGGTGGCGCGGGCCCGGGAGGGCGGGGACGGGGCGTACCTGATGGCGTCCGGGACGGCGGCCCGGCTGCCGCCCGGTTCGCGGCTGCCGGCCGGTGGCTGGCTGGCCGTCGCGGTGGCGGACCGGCCCGCCGGGGCGCCGTCCGCGCGGGTGCTGCGGGCGGTCGCGGTGGACGAGGCGACCGCCCGGCGGGCGGCCGCGCCGCTGCTGGGCTCCCGCGAGGAGGTGCACTGGTCGGTGCGGCAGCGGGAGGTGACCGCCCGGCGGGTGGAGGCGCTGGGGGCCATCGAACTGGCCGCCGTGCCGCTCCCGGCGCCCGATCCGGCGCTGGTGCGGTCCGCGCTGCTGGAGGGCCTGGAACGGGAGGGCGTCTCCGCGCTGCTGCACTGGTCCCCCGCCGCGAACGGCCTGCGCGAGCGCCTCGCCTTCCTGCACCGGGCGGTCGGCGAGCCGTGGCCGGACGTCGCGGACGCGGCGCTGCTGGCCGCCGCCGGGCGGTGGCTGGAGCCGGAGCTGTCCCGGGCCCGGCGCCGCGCCGACCTGGAGCGGATCGACACCGCCGCCGCGCTGCAGCGGCTGCTGCCCTGGGCGGGCGGCCAGGCCGGACGGCTGGACGAACTCGCCCCGGAGCGGATCGCCGTGCCGAGCGGCAGCCGGATCCGGGTCGACTACGCGTCCGACCCCGAACGGCCCGTCCTCGCGGCCAAGCTGCAGGAGCTGTTCGGCTGGTCCGCGGCCCCCGCCCTGGCCGGCGGGCGGGTCCCGCTCACCGTCCACCTGCTCTCGCCGGCCGGGCGGCCGGCCGCCGTCACCGGCGACCTCGCGTCCTTCTGGCGCACCGGCTACCCCGCCGTCCGCGCCGACCTCCGCGGCCGCTACCCCCGCCACCCCTGGCCGGAGGACCCGACGACGGCGGAGGCCACCCGCCGGGCCAACCCCCGCAAGTGACGCCGCGCAGGTGACGCCGCGCCGCCCGGCGCCGCGGGCGCGCGAGTGGGCGGCGGGCCGTCAGGCCCAGTCCTCCGCGAGGGCCGCCATGTCGATGTCGTCGATCCACTCGTCCGCGTGGCGCAGCACCTGCCGGCGGACCCCCTCGACCTTGAACCCGGCCTTCTCGTAGGCGCGTCGGGCCCGGGGGTTGAAGGCGTAGACGGAGAGCGAGACGCGGTTGAGGCCGAGGGTGCGGAGGGCGTGGCCGGTGAGGAGGCGGACGGCTTCGGTGCCGAGGCCGCGGTCGCGGCCGTCGGGGCCGAGGGCGATGCGGAGGTTGCAGGCGCGGTTGGGTTCGTCCCACTCGTTGAGGACGACTTCGCCGACGCCGCGGCCGGTGGCGCGGTCGACGACGATCAGGTCGAGGCGGTCGGGCTGGTCGTTGCGGGTGGTGTACCAGTCGACGAGGCGGCGCTCCCTGGCCTCGTCCCACCCGGGGGCGACCGGGGTGTAGGAGTCGGAGGTGTAGCGGAGCACGTCCGGGTCGTCGATCGTGGCGCGGAGCATGGGGAGGTCCTCCTCCGGCCGGACGGGCCGCAGGAGGACCTTCTCCCCCACCAGGGTGGGCTTGTCGGCGAAGGTCGCGATGGCGGTCATCCGGCCAGTCTCGGAGGACCGGCCGGACGTCCGCAACGGGATATCAGTGCGCCGCGGCCTCCCAGTTCGCCCCGGCGCCGACCGAGACGTCGAGCGGGGCGCGCAGCGGGTACGCGCCGGCCATCTGCTCGCGGACCAGCGCCTCGACCTGCTCGCGCTCGCCGGGGGCGACCTCCAGGACGATTTCGTCGTGCACCTGGAGCAGCATCCGGGTGGTGAGCCCGGCGGCGCGCAGGGCCTCGTCGACCCGGAGCATGGCGATCTTGACGATGTCGGCGGCGGAGCCCTGGATGGGCGCGTTGAGGGCCATCCGCTCGGCCATCTCGCGGCGCTGCCGGTTGTCGCTGGTGAGGTCGGGCAGGTAGCGGCGGCGGCCGAGCAGCGTCTCGGTGTAGCCGACGGCGCGGGCCTCCTCGACCACGTCGTTCAGGTAGTCGCGGACGCCGCCGAAGCGCTCGAAGTAGGTGTCCATCAGGCCCTGGGCCTCGGCGGGCTTGATGCCGAGCTGCTGGGAGAGGCCGTAGGCGGACAGGCCGTAGGCGAGGCCGTACGACATGGCCTTGATCTTGCGGCGCATCTCGGCGTCGACGTCCGCCGGGGCGACCGAGAACACCTGGGAGGCGACGGTGGTGTGCAGGTCCTCGCCGCTGGTGAAGGCTTCGATCAGGGCCTCGTCCTCGGAGAGGTGGGCCATGATGCGCAGTTCGATCTGCGAGTAGTCGGCGGTGAGCAGCGTCTCGTAGCCCGCGCCGACCACGAAGGCGCGGCGGATGGCGCGGCCCTCCTCGGTGCGGACCGGGATGTTCTGCAGGTTCGGGTCCTGGGAGGAGAGCCGGCCGGTGGCGGCGACCATCTGGTTGAAGGTGGTGTGGATCCGGCCCTGCGGGGAGACGGTCTTGAGCAGGCCCTCGACGGTGGTGCGGAGCTTGGCCTGGTCCCGGTGGCGGAGCAGGATCACCGGGAGTTCGTTGGTGGTCTGGGTGGCGAGCCAGGTGAGGGCGTCGGCGTCGGTGGTGTAGCCGGTCTTGATCTTCTTGGTCTTGGGCAGGCCGAGGTCACCGAACAGGACCTCCTGGAGCTGCTTGGGCGAGCCGAGGTTGAACTCGCGGCCGGCGGCGGCGTGCGCCTGCTCGACGCAGCGCTGGATCTCGACGGCGAACCGGGCCTCCAGGCCCTGGAGCCACTCGCGGTCGGCCGCGATGCCGTGCCGTTCCATCCGGGCGAGGAGTTCGGCGATCGGCAGTTCCATGTCGTGGAACAGCTCGACCGCGCCGACCTCGGCGAGCCGGGTGTCGAACAGGACGGCCAGGTCGTGGACGGCGCGGGCCCGGGTCATCAGGGCCTGGGCGCCGGCCGTCGGGTCGGGCTCGTCGGAGTCGAAGCTGAGCTGGCCGGTCTCGGCCTCGGCGGCGGGGGCGAGCGAGCGGCCGAGGTACTCCTCGGCGAGGACGTCGAGGGTGAAGGCGCGGCGGCCGGGCTTCTCCAGGTAGGCGGCGAGCGCGGTGTCGGCGGTGACGCCGGCGAACTGCCAGCCCTGCTCGGCGAAGGCCCGCATCACCTGCTTGGCGATGTGCAGGGCCTTGGGGCGCTTGGGGTCGGCGAGCCAGGCGGTGAAGGCGCGGTCGTCGTCCTCGGCGAGGGCGGCGGGGTCGAACCAGGCGGCGGCGGTGCCGGTGGCGAGGCCGATCTGGTCGACCTTGCCGCTGCCCAGGGCCCAGGTGTAGTCGGCGGCGAGGGCGGTGCGCCCGGCCTCGCCGGTGTGCTGCTCCAGCCAGTCGGCGAGCGCGCCGGGTTCGGTGAGCAGGTCGCCGTCGACGGCGGGGCCGGCCGGGACCTCGACGGCGGCGGCGGACTCGGCGCCGGCCGGGTCGATGCCGGCCACCCGGTCGCGGAAGTTGGGGTTGCGGAACTCCAGCGCCTCCATCAGCCGGGCGACCTCGTCCTTGTCGAACGGGGCGCGCTCCAACTGGGCGACGCCGAGCGGGAGTTCGACGTCCCGGACGAGTTCGGTGAGGAAGCGGTTGCGCTTGACCGAGTCGAGGTGCTCGCGGAGCTTCTCGCCGATCTTGCCCTTGACCTCGTCGGCGTGCTCGACCAGTTCGGCGAAGGAGCCGTACTGGTTGACCCACTTGGCGGCGGTCTTCTCACCGACGCCGGGGATGCCGGGCAGGTTGTCGGACGGGTCGCCGCGCAGGGCGGCGAGGTCCGGGTACTGGTCGGGGCGGACGCCGTACTTCTCGGCGACCTTCTCCGGGGTGTAGCGGGTCAGTTCGGAGACGCCCTTGGTCGGGTACAGCACCGTGACGTCCTCGGTGACCAGCTGGAGGGAGTCCCGGTCGCCGGTGACGACCAGCACCTCGAAGCCCTCGGCCGCGGCGGCGGTGGCCAGGGTGGCGATGACGTCGTCGGCCTCGAAGTTCTCGGCGGTGATCCGGGGCACCCGCATGGCGTCCAGGAGTTCGCCGATCAACGGGATCTGGCTGCGGAACTCGTCAGGCGTGGCGGAGCGGTTGGCCTTGTACTCGGGGTACTCGGCGGACCGGAAGGTCTGCCGGGACAGGTCGAAGGCGACCGCGAGGTGGGTGGGCCGCTCGTCCCGGACGGTGTTGGCCAGCATCGAGGCGAAGCCGTAGACCGCGTTGGTGTGCTGGCCGGTCGCGGTGGAGAAGTTCTCCACCGGCAGGGCGAAGAAGGCCCGGTAGGCCATCGAATGCCCGTCCAGCAGCATCAGCCGGGGCCGCCCGGCCGCACTCTTGCCCGCACCCTGTGTCGCCACGTCACGTCCCGTTCCTGCCGGTTGCTCTGCCTCCCCGATCCTAGGGGGCGCGGCCGACATCTCCGGCGCGGCGCGGAGCGCCTCCCTACTGGCGGGTAGACAGTCGTACGATCGACGCGCAACGAAGCGAACCCGGAAGCAGGGAGCACCATGACCGACGCGGCGCCCGTACTGAAAGTGCCCCAGGACGTGCTGGACCACTTCGCCAAGCTCGGGGTGGACCCGGAGACCTTCTCCGGCGGGCACCTGGGCGAGAAGCTGGGCATCACCATCGTCGAGGCGTCCCCGGACCGGGTGGTCGGAACGATGCCGGTGGAGGGCAACCAGCAGCCGTACGGGCTGCTGCACGGCGGGGCGTCGGCGGCGCTGGCCGAGACGCTGGGGTCGATCGGCGCGATGCTGCACGCCGGGCCCGGCCGCTACGCGGTGGGCGTGGACCTGAACGCGACGCACCACCGCTCGGCGACCTCCGGGCTGGTGACGGGCGTGGCGACGGCGGTGTTCAAGGGCCGCACCGCGGCGACGTACGAGATCGCGGTGACGGACGACACCGGCCGCCGGATCACCTCCTGCCGGCTGACCTGCATGCTGCGCGACCTCTAGTGCCGCGCCAGGCAGCCTTTGCCGTGAAGGAGCGGCGTCCGGTGCGTGCTCTCGGCGTGCCGGCCGGAAGCCCTCGTACTGGATGTACTTGGGTTTTCGGCCGGTGCGGCGAGAGTGCGTGCCGGGCGTCGCGACGGGCGAAGGTCGCCTGACGCGGCACTAGCAGGGCGAGCGGGTCCCGGTCCAGGTGGGCGTGCAGGGCGTCCAGCAGGGCGGCGGGCGGGGTGCGCAGGTGCTCGATCCAGTGGGCGGCGGTGCGCAGCCGGGGGGCCGGGTCGTCGCGGTGGTGGGGGAGCGCGGCCGGCACCAGGTCGAGCACCTCGGCCTCGCGGTCCCGCCAGCCCTCCACCACCCGCTCGGCCAGCCGGCTGCCGTGGCCGCCCTCGTCCCCGGCGGCGATCCAGCGGCCCGCGACGGCGAGCGCCGCGTCCGGGTCGCGCCGCAGCAGCCGGGTGAGGTGCTCCGCCGGTTCCCCGGTGACCGGCCACAGCGGGCCGGGCCCGCCGGAGGGCCCGTCGGCGGCGAACACCTCGACCGCCCCGGCCGGGTACGGCGGGCCGTGCCGGTCGGCGGCCAGCACCGCCGAGACCTGCCGAATCTCGGCGAACGGACTCTCCAGGAAGGCGAGTCGCACCCCGAAGCGGTCGAGGGCGAGCAGCGCGTCGGCCCGGACGGCCGGTGCGGCGTCCGCCTCGAAGACCCCGGTCAGCAGCTCGACCAGCCCGGCCCGCCGGGCCGCGGGCAGCACGTCCGCGACCGAGGCCAGCAGGCGCAGCGCGAGCTGCCGGGTCTCCTGGTCGGGGTCCGCCAGGCACGGCAGCAGGTCGGGCAGCACCCGGCACAGCTCGGCGCAGACCGCCGCCGTCGCCCCATCCGCCCGGCGCGGCGCCCCGGCCTCCTCCGGTTCGTGCTCCGCCATCAGGAAGAGCAGCGCCACCGCCTGCTGCCGGGCCTCCCGGAGCGGCGCGTGCCGGACCGCGTGCGCCAGGAACGGGACGGCGGCCGCCGAGGCCGAGTACACGCTGCCCTGGTGGCAGACGGCGCCGACCAGCTCGTATTCGGCCTCGTCGACGGCCGCCGGATCCTCCCCGTACAGCGCCGCCAGCAGCCCCGGCACGTCCTCGGCCGACCCGTACGCGTGCTCCAGCGCGGCCCAGTCGACCTAGCCCAGCTCCTCGGGTGACCTCATCCGCTGCACGACTCCTCGACCGGTCCGGGGACGGACGGGACCCTACCGCCGGTGCGCCGGGGCCGGGCTCAGCGGGCGGGCGGGGCGGCCGTGGAGCCGCGCGGGGTGAGCTGGGGGGCCTGGTCCTCGTAGCCGGTGACGGGACGGCCGGCGATCAGGTCGAGCAGGGTGCGGGCGGCGTGCGCGCCGTAGGCGTGGATGTCGCGGCTGAGCGCGGTCAGCGGCGGGCGGACGACCTGGACGAGGGGGGAGTCGTCCCAGGCGACCAGGGAGAGGTCCCGGGGGACGGAGAGGCCGAGTTCCTGGGCGACGGAGAGGCCCGCGACGGCGGTGATGTCGTTGTCGTAGAGGATCGCGGTGGGGCGGGCGGGGGAGAGCAGCAGGCGGCGGGTGGCGCGGGCGCCCTCCTCGCCGGTGTAGTCGGTGTGGACGGTGGGCAGCGCGTCCAGGCCGAGGTCGGCGCAGGCCGCGGTGAACGCCTCGTCGCGGATGGCGGTGTGCACCAGGCCGGTCAGGCCGGCGATCCGGCCGACCCGGCGGTGGCCGAGCGCGGCCAGGTACTCCAGGGTCTCGCGGACGGCGGCGGCGTCGTCGGACCAGACGGGGGTGAGCCTGCCGGAGCCGGAGGGGTGGCCGATGACGACGGTGGGCAGGCCCATCTCCTCCAGGGCGGGCACCCGGGCGTCGTCGCGGCGCAGGTCGACCAGGATCGCGCCGTCGATGTGCCGCTCGCCCCACCAACGGCGGTACGCCTCCAGGCCGCGCTCGTGGTCGGAGACGACCTGGAGGGCGAGCGAGTAGGAGGCGTCGGAGAGCACCTTCTCGATGCCGCCGATCAGCTCCATGAAGAACGGTTCGGTGCCGAGCATCCGGGCGGGCCGGCAGAGCGCGAGGCCGACGGCGGCGGCCTTGGCGCCGCTGAGGGCGCGGGCGGCGCTGTTGCGGACGAAGCCGAGCTCCTCGGCGACGGCGGCGATCTTGGCGCGGGTGGCGTCCGAGACGCCTGGTTGACCGTTCAAGGCGTTGGAGACGGAGACCTTGGACACGCCCACGATCTTGGCGATGTCGGCGATGGTCGGCCGCTTCGCCGGCGGGCTCTGCTGCTGGGACACCTGCTCCACGGAACCTTTCAGGACTGCTCGTCGGCCGCCCGTCGTTCCTGCCGGTGCCGGACGCGGGCCTGTTGTGCCCTCTCAAGCTACTACGCGCCTCCCGCCCGTTGTAGCCCGGCACCCCGGCGCGGAGCGGCTTGGCAACAAACGGTTAACCACCCGTTGACAACGATGTCGGCCCACCCGTACGGTCTTCACGCCTTAATCGGTTAACCAACCGATCGGGCAGGCCGCTGGACGCCTGCCCCGCGCAAGAGGAGCACTTCCCCGCAAGACCCGGTGCGGACGGCACGCCCCAACGAACGTCGCCGTCCGCACCGCGGCCCCGAGCCGCCGTGATTGGGACACCCGGCGGCCGGGGCACCTCCCACCCGCACCCCCACCCCCCACACCCGGGACGAAAGGCACTCGCGTGAACCCGAGACTCCAGCACCACCGCCCCCGCACCTCCGCCAAGCGCCTGGCGCCGATGGCCCTGCTGCTCGCCGCCTCGGTCGCCGCGGCCGGCCTGACCCTCGGCCGGGCCGACACCGCGCAGGCCGCCGGGGCGGACTCGTTCGCCACCCGCTGCGGCACGCACTTCTGCCTGGACGGCAAGGAGTACTACTTCGCGGGCACCAACACCTACGACATGTTCACCTACGGCGGCAGCTACGGCGACACCGAGACCCAGTTCATGGACAAGGCCCGGATCGACGCCCAGTTCGCCAACCTGCAGGCCGACAAGGTCGACGTGGTCCGGCTGTGGATGTTCAGCCACGAGAACTGGCACGGCTTCGAGAAGACCAAGGGCGTCTACGACGAGCAGGAGTTCGCCCAGTTCGACTACATCATCCAGTCCGCCAAGGCCCACGGCATCCGCCTCGTCCCGGTGTTCGAGAACTACTGGGAGGCGTACGGCGGCATCGACACCCGCCTGCAGTGGGAGGGCCTCTCCGGCGGCCAGCCCGGCCGGGCCGCGTTCTTCGACAAGACCCGCTGCCCCGGCTGCTTCACCTCGTACAAGAACTACGTCTCGTACGCGCTGAACCGGGTCAACCACTACAGCGGCGTCAAGTACAAGGACGACCCGACCATCTTCGCCTGGGACCTGATGAACGAGCCCCGGTACCAGGACCAGAGCGCCGCCGAGAACGTCAACGGGACGACGCTGCGGGCCTGGGTGGACGAGATGGGCGCGTTCGTGAAGGGCATCGACTCCAAGCACCTGCTGGGCGTCGGGCTGGAGGGCCACGGCAGCAACTACGGCTTCGGCGGGGACGAGGGCAACCCCTTCGTCTACGTGCAGCAGTCGCCGTACCTCGACTACACCTCCGCGCACCCGTACCCGACCGAATCCTGGGCGAACCTGAGCATCGACCAGACCAAGACGCTGATCCGCTCCTGGATCGCCGACTCGCACGACAAGGTCGGAAAGCCGTTCTTCATGGGCGAGTTCAACGTGCACAACGTGGACCGCTCGGCCTGGTGGGGCCAGCTCTACCCCGACTTCGAGGCGGCCGGCGGCGACGGCAGCGCGTTCTGGTGGTACGCGGACCACAACGTGGACGGCAAGTTCGGCGTGCTGGCCGGGGCGCCCGAACTCTCGGTGTTCCGCGCCCACTCGGACCGGATGCGTGCCAAGTCCGGCCTGACCACCGGTACTTCCAGCCCCACGCCGAGCGCGAGCGTCAGCGCGAGTGCGAGTGCGAGTGCTTCCGCGTCCGCCAGTGCCAGTGCGTCGGCGAGCGCGTCCGCGAGCGCGTCGGCGTCGGCGTCGGCGAGCGCCAGCACCCCGCCGTCCGCCGGGAGTTGCTCGGTGCACTACGGGCTGTCGGACTGGGGCAGCACCTTCAACGGCGACGTGACGGTGAAGAACACCGGCGGCGCGCCGGTCAACGGCTGGCAGGTGGCGTTCTCGTTCCCCGGTGACCAGAAGGTCACCAACATGTGGAACGCGGTGCCGGTGCAGACCGGCAAGCAGGTGGTGGCGAGCAACCCTTCCGGCTACAACACGGTGATCGCGGCCGGCGGAAGCGTCAACTTCGGCTTCAGCGGCACCTCCACCGTGGGCACCAACGGAACCCCGGCCGCCTTCACGCTCAACGGCCAGGTCTGCGGCACCTACTGACGGCAAGTCAACCACCCCTGGCTGTCCGGGAGTTGTCACGTCGACTGCCGGACGGCCGGGGGCCGGGGGCCGGGGGCCGAGCACGAGCACGAGCACGAGTACGAGCACGAGGAAGCGATGCGCAGAGGATGGACCGCCGTGGGCACGGCGACCGCACTGGCCCTGGCCCTGGGCGGGTGCACCGACGGCGGTCCCGCCCCGCTCAAGGGGGTGGTGGCGGAGGCCGACCGGTCGAAGGTGACCGGGTCGATCACCGTGCTGACCAACCGGGTGGACCAGGTGAACAGCGGGCTGCTGAAGAAGTACGCGGCCGAGTTCAACAAGCTCTACCCGAAGGTGCAGGTGAACTTCGAGGGCCTGGTGGACTACGAGGGCGAGGTCGGCAAACGGCTGGCCGAGGGCAACTACGGGGACGTGCTGCTGATCCCGGACAGCCTGGACGCGGGCCGGTTCCCCACCTACTTCAGCTCGTTGGGGAACTCGCGCGAGCTGTCCGACACCTTCGACTACATCGACTACGGCACCGTCGACGAGCACGTGTACGGCATCGCCAACATCGGCATCGCCTCCGGGCTGGTCTACAACAAGGCGGTGTGGGCGAAGGCCGGGATCACCGAGTGGCCGGCCACCCCGGACCGGTTCATCGCCGACCTGAAGGCGGTCAAGGAGAAGACCCAGGCCATCCCGTACTACACCAACTACCACGACGGCTGGCCGCTGCGGCAGTGGTCGGACGCGATCGGCGTGCCCAGCTGCGACAACACCGCGCGGGACAGGCTGGCCGCCACCGCGGCCCCCTGGACGCCCGGCGGGGACCTGTACGAGATCGACAGCCTGCTGTACCGGGCCGTCCACGAGAAGCTCGCCGAGTCCGAGCCGCAGGCCACCGACTGGGAGCAGTCCAAGCAGCTGCTCGGCACCGGCCGGGTCGCCACCATGGAGCTGGGCTCCTGGGCGGTCTCGCAGATGCGCGAGGCGGCTACCAGGGCGGGGGCGAACCCGGACGACATCGGGTTCATGCCGCTGCCGGTGCAGCACGACGGGCACTTCTGCACCGTCGTGCAGCCGGACTACAAGTACGCGGTGAACGTGCACTCGCCCCACCAGGACGCCGCGAAGGCGTGGTTGGAGTGGTACATCACCCGCTCCGGCAGCGCCGCCGACGACGAGTCGATCTCCTCGGTGCGCGGGGCGAAGCTGCCCGCCTCGCTGCAGCCGCTGGACGACCGGGCGGTGCGGATGATCCCGCAGACCCGGGAGCAACTGGCGAAGGTCGACGCGATCGACAAGGCGGCGGGCATCGGCCTGGACGCGCCCGACTACCGGCGCAAGCTGGTGGACCTGGCGACCGGCGCCGCCCCCGGCGACCTGGACTCCTACTTCGCCGACCTCAACCGGCGCTGGGGGAGGGCGCAGAAGGCCGCGGGCTGAGCGCCCCCGGAGCGCCGCCGCCGCTAGTGAACCGGTAAAGCTGCTATGCCGCCCCACCCGTCCGTGACGGGTGGGGCGGCAGTGTGCTTCCGGGCTTCTGTGCAGTTGGCGCCGGAGAGAACGATCACTGAAACCCATCAAGGTATTCACGTAACCGGTTTATAGACAGGGCCGCTCCGGCGGGTTACGGTTCTGCTCGCGCCGCAAACCCGACCACCGGTCCGGCCGAACGACCAAGGAGCCGCACGCATGAAGGACACCACCCCGCTCGACCAGGGCTGGAGCCTGCACCACGAAGGGGACCGGCTGCCCGCGACCGTCCCGGGCTGCGTCCACACCGACCTGCTGGACGCCGGGCTGATCCCCGACCCGTTCCTGGACGCCAACGAGCTGGAGGTGGCCTGGGTCGGCCGCCGCGACTGGACCTACACGCTGGAACTGCCCGCCCACGGCAGCCGCCACGAGCGCACCGACCTGGTCTTCGACGGCCTCGACACCGCCGCCACCATCACCCTCGGCGGCCGCGAGCTCGGCTCCACCCGCAACATGCACCGCCGCTACCGCTTCGACGCCACCGGCCTGGCCGGCGAGCTGCAGGTCGCGTTCACCAGCGCCTACACCGAGGCCGAGCGGGTCCGCGGCCTGGTCGGCGACCGGCCCAACGTCTACCCCGAACCGTTCCAGTACATCCGCAAGATGGCCAGCAGCTTCGGCTGGGACTGGGGCCCGACCCTGCCCGGCGCGGGCATCTGGAAGCCCGCCCGGCTGGAGCACTGGTCCACCGCCCGGATCGCCGAGGTCCGCCCGCTGGTCACCGTCGACGGCGGCACCGGCCGGGTCGAGCTGCACGTCACCGTCGAGCGCACCGCGAGCGGCGCCGGCCGCCCGCTCACCGTCCGCGCCTCGGTGGCCGGCGCCCTCGCCGAGACCGTCCTCGACGGCGACAGCGCCGTCCTCACCCTCGAAGCCGCCGACGTGGCCCTGTGGTGGCCCCGCGGCTACGGCGAACAGCCCCGCTACGACCTCGGCCTCACCCTCGCCGACGGCGACGACCCGCTCGACACCTGGCAGCGCCGGATCGGCTTCCGCACCGTCGAACTGCGCACCGCCCCCGACGCCACCGGCACCCCCTTCACCCTGGTCGTCAACGGCGAGCCGCTGTTCGTCCGCGGCGCCAACTGGATCCCCGACGACACCCTGATCACCCGGGTCACCCCCGCCCGCTACCGGCACCGCCTCCAGCAGGCCGCCGACGCCAACATCGACCTGATCCGGGTCTGGGGCGGCGGCATCTACGAGCAGGAGGGCTTCTACGAGGCCTGCGACGAACTCGGCCTGCTGGTCTGGCAGGACTTCCTGTTCGCCTGCTCCGCCTACCCCGAGGAGCAGCCGCTGCGCGGCGAGATCGAGGCCGAGGCCCGCGACAACGTGGTCCGCCTGATGCCGCACCCCTCGCTGGTGCTGTGGAACGGCAACAACGAGAACCTCTGGGGCTTCCGCGACTGGGGCTGGGAGGAGGAGCTGACGGGCGACTCCTGGGGCGAGGGCTACTACCTCGGCCTGCTGCCCCGGATCGTCGCCGAACTCGACCCCACCCGCCCCTACTCGGCCGGCAGCCCCTGGTCCGGCAGCTGGGACCACCACCCCAACGACGTCGACCACGGCACCCACCACTCCTGGGAGGTGTGGAACCGGCAGGACTTCGCCGAGTACCGGGCCAGCGTCCCGCGCTTCGTCTCCGAGTTCGGCTGGCAGGCCCCGCCCGCGTACGCCACCCTGCGCCGCGCCCTGCTGACCGAGGAACTCGCCGCCGACTCGCCCGGCATGCTGCACCACCAGAAGGCCGAGGACGGCAACGGCAAGCTCAACCGCGGCGTCGAACGGCACTTCGAACTCCCCACCGGCCCCGACGACTTCGACCGCTGGCACTACCTCACCCAGCTGATCCAGGCCCGCGCCATCGCCACCGGCATCGAGCACTGGCGCTCGCACTGGCCGCACTGCGCCGGCACCATCGTCTGGCAGATCAACGACTGCTGGCCGGTCTCCTCCTGGGCCGCGATCGACGGCGACGGCCGGCTCAAGCCGCTGCACCACGAACTGCGCCGCCTGTACGCCGACCGGCTGCTCACCCTGCAGCCCGCCGACCGCGACGGCGCCCCCCGGATCGCCCTGGTCAACCAGTCCGCCGAGCCCTGGACCACCGCGCTGCGCCTGCGCCGCCTGGACGCCGACGGCAACGTGATCGCCGAGACCACCGCCGAGCTCACCGCCGATGCCCGCGCCGTCCACCGGCTGCCCGTCCCCGAGGGCCTGCTGCCCACCGACGGCTCCGGCAAGGAGTACCTGGTCGCCGACGCGGACGGCCTGCGCGCCGTGCACTTCCCCGTCCCCGACAAGGCGTTCGCCTACCCGGCCCCGGAGTTCGAGCTGGCCGTCGAGGAGGCGGGGGACGGCGCCCTCGACGTGGTCGTCACCGCCCGCACCCTGGTCCGCGACCTGCTGCTGCAGGCCGACCGGATCGACCCGGCCGCCGCCGCCGACCGCGGCCTGACCACCCTGCTGCCCGGCGAGCGCACCACCATCCGGGTGCACGGCGTCACCGGCACGCCGACCGTCGAGCAGGTCCGGGCGGCCGTCTTCTGCGTCGAACCGTCCTGAACGGCCCTGCGGTAGCGGCGCGTTGAGAGCCACGTCCGAGGCCGGGCCCGCCCACCGGCGGGCCCGGCCTCGGACGCGTACGGGCCCGGTCCGGGTGCGCGCCGAGCACGGGCGTGCCTTGAACGGTCGCGGTGCCGCCGTCCCGCCGCCCGGCCGTACGGACGCACCGCGACCACCCTTCCCCGCCGGGCCCGGCCGACCGCCGCCGCCCGGCCCCGGAACGCAGACACCCATGCCCCACTGCACCACCCGCGACGGCGTCGAGATCTTCTACAAGGACTGGGGGAGCGGCCGCCCGGTCGTCTTCATCCACGGCTGGCCGCTGAACGGCGACGCCTGGCAGGACCAGCTGAAGGCCGTCGCCGACGCCGGATTCCGCGGCATCGCCCACGACCGGCGCGGCCACGGCCGCTCCACCCCGGTGTTCGACGGCTACGACTTCGACACCTTCGCCGACGACCTGAACGACCTGCTCACCAGCCTCGACCTGCGCGACGTCACGCTCGTCGCGCACTCGATGGGCGGCGGCGAACTCGCCCGCTACATCGGCCGACACGGCACCTCCCGGATCAAGTCCGCGGTCCTGCTCTCCGCCATCCCGCCGCTGATGATCCAGGGCCCGGACAACCCCGAGGGCGTCCCGCAGGAGGTCTTCGACGGCATCAAGGCCGGCATCCTCAAGGAGCGCTCGCAGTTCTGGAAGGACACCTCGGTCGGCTTCTTCTCCGCCAACCGGCCCGGCAACAAGGTCACCGAGGGCAACAAGGACGCCTTCTGGTACATGGCCATGGCCGAGACCATCGAGGGCGGCGTCGCCTGCGTGGACGCGTTCGCGCACACCGACTTCCACGAGGACCTGAAGAAGTTCGACGTCCCGCTGCTGGTCGTGCACGGCGACGACGACCAGGTCGTCCCGATCGACGCCACCGGCCGCAAGACCGCCAAGCTCGTCCCCGGCGCCGTCCTCAAGGTCTACGAGGGCGGCTCGCACGGCATCGCGCTGGTGCCCGGCGACAAGGAGAAGTTCAACCAGGACCTGATCGAGTTCCTCAAGTCCTGACGACCCCACCGGGCGGTGCTGACAGGATCGGGCGCATGACGACCATCAGCACCGCCGACGCCCGGCAGGCCGCCCGGGACGCGATGGAGGGCCTGGCCCTCGGGGACGCCTTCGGGCAGCGCTGGTTCGGCCCCGCCCGGGTGCCCGCCGAGGCGGTCGGGCTGATCCGGGCCCGGCGCACCCCCGAGGAGCCGCGCTGGCACTGGACCGACGACACCGCGATGGCCCTGTGCGTGTACCGGGCGCTGCTCGACCAGGACGGGATCAACCGCACCCAGCTGGCCGCGATGTTCGGCGCCACCTACCTGGCCGACCCGGCCCGCCGCTACGGCTACGGGATGACCAAGCTGCTGCCCGTCCTCGCCGAGCACCCGGAGCGCTGGCAGGCCGAGGCCAGGGTGCTGTTCGACGGACAGGGCAGCCTCGGCAACGGCGCCGCGATGCGGGTCGCCCCGCTCGGCGCCTGGTTCGCGGCGGACCTGGACGAGGTCGCCGAGCAGGCCGAGTACTCCGCCGAGGTCACCCACACCCACCCCGAGGGCGTCGCCGGGGCGGTGGCCGTCGCGGTGGCCGCCGCGCTGGCGGCCCGGGGGCGGACCCCGGACGGCGCGCCGTACGGGGAGTCGCTGCTGCGCGAGGTCGCCGACCTCACCCCCGCCGGGGCGGTCCGGACGGGCCTCCGGGCCGCCGTCGAACTGCCCCCGGAGACGGACCCGGGACGGGCCGCCGAACTGCTCGGCAACGGGCGGCTGATCAGCGCCGCCGACACCGTCCCGTTCGCGCTCTGGTCGGCCGCCCACCACCTGGAGGACCTGGCCGAGGGGCTGTGGACCGCCGCCGAGGGCCTCGGCGACGTCGACACCACCTGCGCGATCACCGGCGGCGTGATCGCCGCCGGCAGCGGGACGGCCGGGGTCCCGGCGGCCTGGCGGGAGCGGCGCGAGGCGCTGCCGGAGTGGGCGGCGCTGCCGGAGGGGCAGGAGCGGCCGGAGGGGCCGGCGGGGTCGGCGGGATCGGCGGGATCGGCGGGGTCGGCGGGGTCGGCGGGGGAGTAGCGGGCCTCACCCGGCGGGGGCGTCCTGCGGTGCTCCGGCTGGTGCTTCGGCCGGGGCGTCCAGCAGGGCGAGTTCGGCGGGGGTCAGGCGCAGCGCCCCGGCGTCCAGGTTCTCGGCCAGGTGGGCCGGGTCCGTGGTGCCGGGGATGGCCAGCACGTGCGGGCCGCGGTGCAGCGTCCAGGCGAGCCGGACCTGGGCGGGGGTGGCGCCGTGCGCGGCGGCGACGGCGTGCACCCGGGCGTCCCGCTCGGGGCCGGGCGCGGCCTCCCGGGCCGGGCCGGAGACGGCGAAGAACGGGACGAAGGCGATGCCGAGCTCGCGGCACAGCTCCAGCAGGCCGTTCTCGTCGGCGAGGCGGCGGTCCAGGCCGTAGGAGTTCTGCACGCACACCACGGGCGCGATCGCCCGGGCCTGGTGGAGGTGTTCGGGGCGGGCGTTGGACAGGCCCAGGTGCCGGATCAGCCCGGCCCGGCGGAGTTCGGCGAGGGCGCCGAAGTGCTCGGTGACGTCCTCCACGTCCGGCCCGTTGCGGCGCAGGTTGACCAGGTCGAGGTGGTCGGTGCCGAGCTGGCGCAGGTTCTCCTCCACCTGGGCGCGCAGCTGCTCGGGCCGGGCCATGGCGTACCAGGCGCCGTCGGGGGTGCGGCCGGGCCCGACCTTGGTGGCGACGGTGACGTGCCGGCCGTTTCGGTCGGCCAGCGTCCGGCCGATCAGTTCGTTGGCGGAGCGCAGCGGCGAGAAGTAGAACGAGGCGGTGTCGACGTGGTCGACGCCGTGCTCGAACGCGGTGCGCAGCAGCCGGAGGGCGGCCGCGCGGTCGAGCGGGGCGCGGTCGGAGCTGCCGTGCATGCCGTTGCCGGTCAGGCGCATCGCGCCGTACCCGAGCCGGTTGACGGTCAGGTCGCCGAGCTGCCAGGTGCCGGCCGCCGAGGCGGGTGCGGTCATGGTGTTCTCCCCCTGTGGTGGATCAGCTGGTGGGCCCGCTGGTGGATCAGCTGGTGGGCCTGCTGGTGGGTCCGCTGTCGGTGCGTCAGGGGACGGAGTATGGGTGTGCGGAGGGGGCCCCGAACAGGGCCGCGGACCTTGAGCGATCTCACATCCGGAACGGGAACGAACCACCCGGCGCGCCGCGTTGGACCCGGTGTGCGGCAGGCGCCCGGGGCGGCCGTCGGCACCGGGGGAGAAGGCGCTCGGCAGGGCGGTCGGGAGCGGCTAGGCTGACCCGGCTGCTTCTTTACTGAAATTTTCCTGTGTGCCGTGCGACGTGTCGACGGCCTTGTCCTGCCCAGACGGAGGTACTCCGCCTTGCACGTCGACCAATGGATCAACGACGTCTCACCGACCCTGGTGTACGTCATCATCGGTCTGATCATCGGACTGGAGAGCCTGGGCATCCCGCTGCCCGGCGAGATCGCCCTGGTCACCGCCGCACTGCTGGCCGCCAAGGGCACCGTCAGTCCGTGGGGCGTGGCGCTCTGCGCGATCGCCGGCGCGATCATCGGCGACTCGATCGGCTACGCGATCGGGCACAAGGGCGGCAGACCGCTGTTCGAGAAGCTCGGCCGGAAGTTCCCCAAGCACTTCGGGCCCGACCACCTGGCCACCGCCGAGCGGCAGTTCCAGCGCTGGGGCATGTGGGCCGTCTTCTTCGGCCGCTTCGTCGCCCTGCTGCGGATCTTCGCGGGCCCGCTGGCCGGCACCCTGCGGATGCCGTACTGGAAGTTCCTGATCGCCAACGTGCTCGGCGGCGTGGTCTGGGCGGGCGGCACCACGCTGCTGGTCTACCAGGTCGGCAAGGTCGCCGAGAAGTACCTCCAGGGCGCCTCGTACATCGGGCTCGGCGCGGCCGTGCTGTTCGGCGCCGGGTCGGCGCTGTTCCTCAAGCGGAAGGCCAAGAAGTCCCGGGCCGCGCACCCGGAGCAGTCCGGCGGCAAGAGCGGCGAACCGCTCGCCGAGACCTTCGCGGAGACCGTCGACTGACCCCGCGCCGCCGCCCGCCCGGGACCGCCGCGACCCCGACCGGGTCGCGGCGGCCCCGGCGTGTCCGGGGGCGCGGGCGGGTAGGTTCGGCAGATCCGAAGTGATCGCGGAGTGGGGAGAACCATGCAGAACGACCCGCAGCTGTGGAGCGCGGTGGACGAGTACGCCGAGGCGCTGCTGATCGGCCCGGACCCGGACCTGGAGGCCGCGACGGAGGCCGCCGACGCGGCCGGGCTGCCGCCGATCGCGGTGGCCGCCAACCAGGGCAAGCTGCTGCACCTGCTGGCCCGGATCCGGGGCGCCCGGCGGATCCTGGAGATCGGCACGCTGGCCGGCTACAGCACCATCTGGCTGGCCCGCGCGCTGCCCGACGGCGGCACCCTGACCACCCTGGAGATCGACCCGGCGCACGCCGCCGTCGCCACCGCCAACCTGGAGCGGGCCGGCCTCGCCGACCGCGTCGAGGTCCGCCTCGGCCCGGCCCGGGACACCCTGGCGCAACTGGTCGAGCAGGGCGGCGAACCGTACGACTTCTTCTTCGTCGACGCCGACAAGGCCAACATCCCGCACTACGTCGAGGCCGCCCTCGCCCTGGCGAGCCCCGGCGCGGTGATCGTGGTCGACAACGTGGTGCGCGCGGGCCGGCTCGCCGACACCGACAGCACCGACCCGGCCGTGCTCGGCGTGCGGCGGATGCACGAGCTGATCGCGGCCGAGAAGCGGCTGGACGCCACCACCGTGCAGACCGTCGGCAGCCGCGGCCACGACGGGTTCACCCTGATCAGGGTCCTGGAGGGGTAGGCCCGGGCGGGCCGCGCCGGGGGCCCCGGGCTCCCGGCGGCCGGCGCCGAGGTGGAAGACTGGGCGGCATGCGCATCGGACTCCTCGGCACCGGCCCCTGGGCGGGCTTCGTGCACGCCCCCGCCCTGGCCGCCCACCCCGACGTCACCTTCGCCGGCCTCTGGGGGCGCCGCCCCGAGGCCGCCGCCGAACTCGCCGCCGTGCACGGCGTCCCCACCTACCCGACGGTGGACGCCCTGCTCGCCGACGTGGACGCGGTCGCCATCGCCCTCCCGCCGGACGTCCAGGCCGAGTACGCGGCCCGGGCCGCCCAGGCCGGCAAGCACCTGCTGCTGGACAAGCCGGTCGCCGCGACCGTCGACGCCGCCCGCGCCGTCGAGGACGCGGTGGCCGCCTCCGGCGTCGCCTCGGTGGTCTTCTTCACCACCCGCTTCGGCCCCACCCAGGAAGCCTGGATCACCGAACAGGCCGCCGCGGGCGGCTGGTTCACCGCCCACTGCCACTGGATCGGCTCGGTGTTCACCACCGACAGCCCGTTCGCCGCCTCCCCCTGGCGCCAGCAGAAGGGCGCGCTGTGGGACGTCGGCCCGCACGCCCTGTCCGTGCTGCTGCCCGTCCTCGGCGACGTCGAGCAGCTCACCGCCGCCCCCGGCCCCGGCGACACCACCCACCTGGTGCTGCGCCACCGCGGCGGCGCCTCCAGCACCGTCACGCTCAGCCTGACCGCCCCGCCCGCCGCCTCCGCGAACGGCGCCGCCGTCGAACTGCGCGGCACGGCCGGCGTCACCACGCTGCCCGACCGCGACACCGAGGCCACCGACGCCTTCGGGCACGCCGTGGACGCCCTGCTCGCCGCCGCGCGGAGCGGCACCCCGCACCCCTGCGACGTCCGCTTCGGCCGCCGGGTGGTCGAGGTGCTGGCCGCCGCCGAGGAGCAACTGCTGCGCGGCGGCAAGTAGCCGGTTCAGGGGTTGGCGGGCCGCCGGTCGGCCGGGCGGCGCGGCGGGATCGGCGTCGCCGGGAAGTCGCGCGGGCCGGTCCACAGCGCCGGGACGGCGTCCGCCCGGCGGGCCAGCTCGTAGGCGATCGACTCGTAGTTGACCCGCCAGCCCCGGAAGTGCGGCCACGCCTCGGCGACCGTCCGCTCCGGACCCATGCCCGCCGCCGTCACCAGCGCCGCCGCCGCGTCGAACTCGGCGTACGTCAGCCGGATCGGCCCGTCCGGGTCCGGGTCCGGCTCGAAGGGGACGCGCAGCGCCGTCGCGATGTCGCGCAGCGCCGTGAACCCGGCCCGCAGCAGCAGCCGGGCCTCCGGCGGCGCCGAGCGCGGGTTCAGCGCCAACTGCATCGCGGCGGCGTCCATCACCGCGATCAGGCCCACCACCCAGCTGCGGTACGGCTGCGGCGAGCGGAACGAGATCAGCACCGGGTAGTTGGAGTGCCCCTCGCCGAGGTCCGCCGCCAGCCGCTCCCAGTCCCGGTACAGCTCCGGCAGCTCGCTCTCGGTGCGCACCAGCGCCTGCCGGGCCAGCAGCTCCGGGCCCCAGGCCGGCTCGCCCGCCCGCGACTGCAGCAGCGTCACCTCCAGCTCCCGCCGGTTGTACGCCCCGTACAGCGTCGGCAGGTAGGCGATCAGCAGCGCGATGATCAGCGGGCCGTTCGCCGCCGCCAGGAAGTCGATCACCGACAGGTGCAGCCGGTCGCCGCTGGCGAAACCCAGCGTGAACAGGCTCGACCCGGCCTCCCGGAACGCCACCCGCCACGCCAGGTCGGACGTCCCGCGCAGCAGCAGCGTGTACGCGCACAGCGTGGACAGCAGCCAGCAGCCCAGCATCCCCAGCAGGATCAGCGGCGCCAGCCAGGTCTGCGCCCGGTCGATCGCCCGGTAGCCGCCGAACGGCGCCGCGACCGTCCGCACCACCCGGCGCAGCACCGACCACAGCCGGATCACCAGCGCCGAGTACAACCCGCGCGGCACCACCAGGGTCCGCAGGATGCTGGCCGCCGTCGCCAGCAGCAGGGCGGCCCCGGCCACCGTGGAGATCACTCGCATGCGGTCATTGTGACGTGCCGCCGGGCGCGCACCGACCGGGGGACACCCCCGTGAAAGCATCGGAACAGGAAGACCGAACCGCCGAGCAGAGAGCCGAGCCGACACCCGTGCCGCACACCCCCGCGCCCGACGCGTCCGACGCCCCCGACCTTCCCGAACTCCCCGACGCGCCCGAGATCCGCATCGACGTCCCCGGCTCCTTCCCCCGGGCCGTCTTCCGGGAACGCCACCCCGTGCTGATCGGCCAGGTGCTGGACGCGCTGCCCTACGGCCCCCGGCAGCGCGCGGCGCTGACGGAACTGCTCGCCCGCAGCACCGGCGGCGGGGTGCTGGAGCCGCCGGACGCGGACACCCCGGACGGCGCGCGGTGGCGGGCCTGGGGCGCGGGGCAGTGGGGGCGGCGCTGGGACGAGGCGCCGTTCCTGTGGGCGGAGAGCTGGTTCTACCGGCTGCTGCTGGAAGCCACCGGCTGGTTCCGGCCCGGCGCCTGGCAGGGCGTCGACCCGTTCGCCCCGTTCAAGGCCGCCGAACTCGCCGGACCGGCCGTCGACGCCGAACTCGCCGCGCTGGAAGCCGAGTCGGGGCGGGACGCGCTGCTGTCCGCCGCGCTCTGGGGCAACCGCGCCGACCTGAGCTTCCGGCTCACCGCGCCGGACGGCAGCGCGGAGTCCGGCCTGGTCGCCGACGACAGCGCCCGGCTGTGGGCCGTGCTGGAACGCGGCCGGGGCGGCCGGGTCGGCGTCGTCGCGGACAACGCCGGCCGCGAACTGCTGCCCGACCTGGTCCTGATCGACCACCTGCTGACCAGCGGCCTGGCCGGGCAGGCCGTGCTGTACGTCAAGCCGCACCCCTACTTCCTCTCCGACGCCACCACCGCCGACACCCTCGCCACCCTCACCCGGCTGCGCACCGCCCCCGGGAAGGCCGCCGCCGCGATCGGCGAACGGCTGTGGCGGGCGATGGGGGAGGGCACGCTGGCGGTCCGCACCCACCCGTTCTTCTGCGCCCCGCTGCCGTACGACGCGATGCCCGCCGACCTGCGCGCCGAACTCGCCGGAGCCACCCTCACCGTGCTCAAGGGCGACCTCAACTACCGCCGCCTGGTGGGCGACCGGCACTGGCCGCCGACCACCACCTTCGCCGCGCTCACCGGCTACTTCCCCACCCCCGTCGCGGCCCTGCGCACCCTCAAGTCGGACGTCGCCGTCGGCCTCGCCCCCGACACCGTCTCCCGCCTCGACGCCACCGGCACCCCCTGGCGCACCAGCGGCCGGCACGCCCTGATCCAGGTCCACGGGTAGCCCGCCGCCCCGCTCGTGGCCGAAACTCCGGCCGGGACCGGGCGGGCCGGGAGTCCTCTCCCGCCGGGTCGGAGTGCCGTCCCGTAGCCCGTCGAGCCGGTCAACAGGCTTCGGTGGCCGTCGAGTTCGAGTTCGAGTTCGGGTTCGCGTTCGGCGATCCGACGGGCCGGTGGGCGAGCGGGGGCAGTCGGGCGGTGAGTTCGACGTCCTGTGCAGTCAACTCGCTTTTACCTACACATGATTGACGACTCGTCAGGAAAGCTTGAACCAGCGGCGCTTCGGCTGCGGGGCGGCGGGTGCCGGGGCGGGGAGGGCGTCGCGGCGGATCACGGGCAGGCCGCGGCGATCCAGGTCGGCGACGGTGTCCGCGTGCGCGACGGGGTGCAGCGGGACGACGGCGACCTCCGGGTACGCCAGGTGGCGCAGGGCCGGTTCGCGGAGCAGCGCCCGCAGCAGGTGGTTGGCGGCCGGGCCGGGCGGGTCCTCGTCCACGGCGACGTGCAGCAGGAGTTGGGGGTCGGGGGAGTCCGGCCAGCAGGCGCGGGACAGCCAGGCGGTGCGGACCGCCGGGAAGGCGCTCATCCGCCGGGCCAGCGCCTCGTGCAGGGCCGCCGCGTCCGGGCCGGTCGGCGGGTCGAGCCGCAGCCGGTCGCCCGGGAAGTCGCGCGCCCAGGCGTCCAGGACGGCCCGGGGCAGCTTCCACTCGCCCTGCGGGGACCGGAGCACCAGCCGCACCGCCCCGCTGCCCTCCAGCAGGTCCATCAGCTGGGCCGCGTCGTAGTACGCGGCGCCGACGGCTTCCGGGAGGCCCCGGGCGAGCCGGGGGTCGGCGAACCCGAGCAGCACCCGTCCGCCCTCCGGGTCGCGGCCGGTGATCACCACCCCGGGCGCGGAGACCGGGACGTACAGCCCGCCGTCGAACAGCGCGATGAACAGGTCCATCGGGTCGGGCGCCTGGCCGTCGAAGCAGTCGAGGAGCTGGGCGAGGTGCGGGTTGGACGGTGTGATCACGCCCGGAGCGTAGTCACCCCCGGCGGACGGCGTGCCGCCGGGGGCGCGCCGGGGTGCTACCGGCCGGTGCGGCCGTCGAGGAGTTCGCGCAGGACGTCGAGGTGGCCGTTGTGCCGGGAGGTCTCCTCGATCAGGTGCAGCAGGATCCACCGCAGGTCGGGGCGGAGGCCGTCGCGGATCGACTGCTCGGCCGGGGTGTCCAGGTCGTGCGCGGCGACGAGCTCCCGGAGCCGGACGCTCTGCTCCTCGTACTCGTCGAGCAGTCGCGGCAGCGGGACGTCGACCGCGGTGCGCATCTCCGGGTCCGGGTCCTCGTCGGTGGCGTCCGCCAGCGGGCCTTCGAGCGGGCCGCCGAGGAGGACCACGTCCAGCCAGTAGTGCTCGACCCAGCGCAGGTGGCTGATCAGCCCGCAGGCCGTCATCAGCGGGGAGCCGGGCAGCGGCGCCCGGCGGGCGTCCTCGGCGGAGAGGCCCTCGCACTTGGCCCGCGCGGTGGCCCGGGCGTAGTCGAGGAAGGTGGTCAGCTGGGTGCGCTCGTCCCAGGAGGGCGGCGTATCGGTTCGCTCGGTCATCGCGGGCATTCTGCAACATTCCCGGCGCGGCCGCGACGGGTTTTCCGCCGGGGCGCCGGTGTGCCGGGCTGTCGGGTTGCCGGGGCGCCGGGCCGCCGGGGCGCCGGGCCGGTCAGTGCGGTACGACGGGCGGCGCCGGGTCCGCGTCCTGCGGGAGCAGCGGTCGGGAGGGCAGCTTCGCGCCCGCGAGCAGGGCGGCCGGCAGCAGGCAGCCGACCGCCCACCAGGGCGGGGTGTCGGCGGTGCCGTGCAGGACCGAGGTGCCGACGGCCTGGCCCGTGAACCGGGCGGTGGCCAGGGCGCCCGCGGCCCCGCCGGCCAGTCGGGGGACGGCCGTCGCGGCCGCGCAGGAGAGCGCCGGGACGAGGGCCGGGCCGATGCCCAGGCCCGCGACGGCGGTGGACGGGCGGTGGGCGGCGGGGGACGGGAGGTACGCCTGCTCGGTCGGGGTGTAACCGGGTGCGGGTGCGGGTGCGGGGGCCTGCTCGGTCGGGGTCGGGGTCCGCGGCTCGGGGGCGAATTCCAGCAACTGTGCGGCGTGGCAGCCCAGTTGGATCAGGATCTCGCCGGGCAGCCGCACCTGGTCCTCCCCGTCGGTGCGGGCGGCGATCTGCTCGGGGGCGGGTCGGACCGGTCGGGTCGGCCGCCCGGCGGCGGAAAAGCACTTGGGGCGGCCGGGGGCGGACGGTAGAAAGGCCGCAGGCGCGACGGCGCCGGGCGACGGAGGGGGAGCGGCGATGGCGCTGCCGGACGGAATGACGGTGCGGCCCGCGACGGGCGCGGACGCGGCGGCGGTCTGCGCGCTGCTCAACCGGGTCGACGAGATCGAGACCGGCCAGCCGGGCACCGACCTGGCCGAGGTCGAACGCGAACTCGCGCACCCCGAACTGGACTTGGCCCGCGACAGCTGGCTCCTGCACGACACCGACGGGCAGTTGGTCGGCTACGGGCTGGTCCGCGACCGCTCCGGCGCCGAGCGGATCGACCTCGACCAGTACCTGCTGCCCGACCAACTCGCGGGCGGGCTCCACCTGTTCGACCTGATGGAGGCCCGCGCCGTCGCCCTCGCCCGCCGCAACGGCGCCGAGCGCGCCGTGCTGCACCTGCTGCTCAACACCGAACCCACCACCGACACCGACGCGCTGCGCGCCCGCGGCTGGCAGCACGTCCGCCGCCACCACGCCCTGCGCCGCGAGGTCTCCCCGCGCACCGACCCGCCGCCCGCGCCCCCGGCCGGAGTCCGGCTGCGCGACTGCGCCCGGGAGGCCGACCGGCGGGCCGCGCATCGGCTGGTCCAGCAGACCTTCGCCGCGCACTACGACTTCAGGGCCCGCGACTACCCGCAGTGGCTGCGGGACATCGGCGCCGAGGACGTCGACTGGTCCCGGGTGTGGATCGCCGCCCTGGACGGCCACGGGGACGTCGCGGTGCTGCGCACCGGCCTGCGCCCGCCCGCCACCGCCTGGGCCTACAACCTCGGCGTGCTGCCCGCGGCCCGCGGCCGCGGCATCGGCGGCTACCTGCTGCGGCACTTCTTCGCCGACGCCGCCGTCCGGGGCCTGCCGACCGCCGCGCTGGGCGTCGACACCGGCAACGCCACCGGCGCGATGGCGCTCTACCTCGGGCACGGCATGGAGCTCCAGTTCGCCGTCGACACCTGGGCGCTCGAACTGCCCACCGCCTGACCGGAGTCCGCGCCCGGCCGGAGTCCGCGCCCGGCCGGGACCCGCCCCCGCCTCCCGCCCCTCCCGTACCGGAAGTGAGCACCACCCGTGGCCGACACCGTCTACGACGCCCGCACCGCCGCCGACTACCGGGCCGCCCGGGAAGTGCCCCGTGAGGGCCTGGACGCCTGGCGGGAGGCGATCGCCGAGCACCTCCCGCCGGGCCCCGGCGCCACCGTGCTCGACGTCGGCGCCGGCACCGGGGCCTTCGCCACCGCGTTCCGCGACTGGTACGGCGCGCACGTGCTGGCCATCGAACCGGCTTCGGCCATGCGGGAGTTGATCCCGACCGGGGAGGGCGTCACGGTGCTCGACGGACGGGCCGAACGGCTGCCCGTCGCGGACGCCGCCGCCGACGCCGCCTGGCTCGGCTCCGTCGTCCACCACCTGACCGATCTCGACGCCGCCGCACGGGAGTTGCACCGGGTGCTGCGCCCCGGCGGGCCGGTGCTGATCCGCAACGCTTTCCCCGGCCGGTGCGAACGCGACCTGCGGGTGCGGTACTTCCCCGAGACCGCCGCCGGGATCGACGACTACCCGAGCGTGCGGCGGGTCACGGCGGCGTTCAGCGCGGCCGGGTTCACCCGGGTCGCCCTGCGCACCCTGCCGCAGCGCTCCGCGCCGACACTGGCCGCGTTCGCCGCGGGCCTGCGCCGCGACGCGGACAGCAAACTGCGGGCACTGAGCGAGGACGCCTGGCAGGCCGGACTCGACCGACTGCACCGCGCAGCCGCCGAACGCCCGGCCGAACCGGCCGTCAGCTGGATGGACCTCCTGGTGCTGCAACGGAGTTGAGCACCCCCGCGGCACCGCCGGGCCTGCGGCACCCCCGGGCCTGCGGCACCGCCGGGCCCGCCGCGTCCGCGTCCGCGTTCAGCGTTCGACGGCGAGCCGCACGCCCAGTCCGATGAACACGCCGCCGGTCGCCACGTCGAGTCGGCGGCGGGCGGCCCGGCGGTGGGCGAGCCAGTTGCCGATCCGGCCGGCGAGGACGCCCACGGTGCCGTCCACCAGGAACTCCAGTCCGACGAAGACCGCGCCGAGGAGCACGAACTGCAGCCAGACGCGGCCGAGTCCGGGGTCGACGAACTGCGGGAGGAAGGCGATCGTGAAGGTGACCATCTTCGGGTTCACCAGGTTGGTCAGCAGCCCGCGGAAGAACGCGCTCCGGCCGGAGAGCGCGCCCGTGCCCGGGTCGGTGGCGGTCAGCCCCTCGCCGCGGTGGCGGACGGCCTGCACGCCGAGGTGCACGAGGTAGCCGGCACCCGCCAGGCGCAGCGCGGTGAACGCGGTCGGCGCGGCGGCGAAGAACGCGGACAGGCCCGCGGCCGCGAGCGTGATGTGCACGATCTCGCTGCTCGCGACCCCGGCGGTGGCGAGCAGCCCGGCGCGCGGGCCGCCGCGGATCCCGCAGCCGAGGACGAATAGCATGTCGGGACCCGGGCTGATCATCGCGACGAAGGTGGTGGCCAGGAAGAGGGCGAAGAGGTGCGGATCCACGGGCACGGCCCGATGCTCGCGCGGGCGGAGTGGTTCGGACAAGCACCGGCGCGGTCCGGGGAGCGCTTTCGGCCAGCCGCCGTCGGGCCCGCCTGCAGCCGGGGCCCGGTCGCCGCCGGGCCCGCCCGCGGCCGGTGCGGGGCGTGTTCCGGCCGTGGGCGGGTCGCGGGTCGCGGGTCGCGGTGCGGCGGTGCGGTGGTGCGGTGGTGTGGTGGTGCGGTCGGTGCGTGCGGGGCGTCAGCCGTTGGCGAGCGCCTGGACGCGGTCGAGCGCGCCGTTGAAGTAGTCCTGGTCGCCGGGCAGCGTGCCGGAGTCGGCGTACTGCCAGATGGTCTGGTAGGACCAGCCGGCCGGCAGGGTGCCGACGGCGGTGGAGTAGCGGGCTATCCAGAGCGGGTTGGTGGTGGCGAAGGAGCCGTTGTTGCCGGTGCAGGTGCTCCACCAGTTGGTGGTGGTGTAGATCACCGGGTACCGGCCGGTCTTGGTGTGCACGGTGTTGGAGAAGTCGCGGATCCAGCTGACCATCCCGGCCTGGCTCAGGCCGTAGCAGGTCGCGCCGTACGGGTTGTACTCGATGTCCAGGGCGGGCGGCAGGGTCTTGCCGTCCTTGGACCAGCCGCCGCCGTGGGCGACGAAGTACGCGGCCTGGGTGGCGCCGCTGGAGACGTTCGGCAGCGCGAAGTGGTAGGCGCCGCGGATCATTCCGACGTTGTAGGAGCCGTTGTACTGCTGGGCGAAGTACGCGTTCGTGTAGGTGGTGCCCTCGGTGGCCTTGACGTAGGCGAACCGGGCGCCGTTGGCGTAGGCGGTGCTCCAGGCGACGTTGCCCTGGTAGCTGGAGACGTCCATCCCCTTGGTCTGGGTGGTGGCGGCCAGAGCTGCGAAGGTGCTCGCGGTGTCGGCTGGGTCGCCGGTGCCGCGGCCCTCGTGGGCGGCGACGGTCGAGCCGGCGTGGTCCTGCTCGGGGTGGAAGCCGGCCGGGACGCCCGGCTGGGCGGCCTGGGCGGGGGTGGTGGCGACGGCGGCGGTGCCGAGCAGCAGGGCCGCGGTGGCGGCTGCGGTGGCGGCGCGGCGGAGAGTGCGGATGGTGCCGGAGACGGGCATGACGACTCCTCGATCCGGTGGCAGCGGCCCGGTCGGCCGCATGCGGAGAAGATATAGTCATGGCCCCGTCAGTCAACAGAGTGTTGAAACCACATATCGAATGAATGTATGTAGAGCGAACAGCCATAGGTGTGACAAATGAACACCCGTCGTTCCGCCGGATGTTGACGGAGTGACAGGAGGGAAGCGTGCTGGCGCACCCGGCCGCGCCGGAGGTAGCGTGTCAACGCGCGTCCCGCTGCCGGGACGACCGGACCGAGACGAACGATGGGGGAGCGGTGCCGGACGGACGCCTGCTCGCGGTGAGCGACCTGCACGTCGGCATCACCGAGAACCGCTCCACGCTGGACGCCCTCCGCCCGACCGGCCCCGACGACTGGCTGATCGTCGCGGGCGACGTCGCCGAGCGCGTCCGGGACGTCGAAGCCACCCTGCGCTTTCTCACCGGCCGCTTCGCCAAGGTCCTCTGGACCCCCGGCAACCACGAACTGTGGAGCACCGCCGACGAGCAGTCCGAACTCGCCGCCCCTGCACGCTACCGCCTGCTGGTCGAACGCTGCCGCGCCCTCGGCGTCGCCACCCCCGAGGACCCGTACCCCGTCTGGCACGGCCCCGACGGCCCGTACGCCGTCGCCCCCGTGTTCGCCCTCTACGACTACAGCTGGCGGGTGCCCGGCGTCACCGACAAGCAGCAGTCGCTCGCCCGCGCCCACGAGAACGGCGTGGTCTGCACCGACGAGTACCGGATCGACCCCGCCCCGCACCCCGCCGTCGACGACTGGTGCCGCGAGCGCGTCGCCGCCACCGAGCGGGCGCTCGCCGCGCACGATCCCGGACTGCCGCTGGTCCTGGCGAGCCACTGGCCGCTCGACCGCCGCCCCACCGACGTCCTGCGCTACCCCGACTTCGCCCAGTGGTGCGGCACCGAACTCACCGCCGACTGGCACCGCCGCTTCAACGTCGCCGCCGTGGTCTACGGCCACCTGCACATCCCCCGCACCACCTGGTACGACGGCGTCCGCTTCGAGGAGGTCTCGCTCGGCTACCCCCGCGAGTGGCGCCGCCGCGGCCACCCGCGCGGACTGCTCCGCCAGGTCCTGCCCTATCCCGGCCCGGCCGAACAGCCGGTCCCGCCACCGTCGCCCGCCGACGCGAAGCCCGGCTCGACGTCCGGTTCGAAGCCCGGTTCGACGTCCGGCGCCAAGCCCGCCTGACGGCCCGTCCGGAGGCCCGTCGTCGGTGCCGGCCGCTAGCCTCGCAACCGTACGGGTGATCGCACGGAGGGGGCGGGTCTTGGGCCGCACCGAACTGACGACGGCGCAGGTGCTGGAGTGGCGGCTGCGCCGGCAGCACCTGGGCGCGGGGCGGGCGGCGGACGGTCCGGTCGCCGTCGTCCGGCGGCTCGCCGGGGTGCAGGCCCAGG
>NZ_JBSGET010000078.1:0-38504 GCF_053603035.1 Kitasatospora sp. NPDC004272
ATCGAGCCACGCGGCCCCATCGAGACCGAAGCAGCACGCCGCCTCGCCGACGACCTCAACGATCAGTAATCAGCTAATTACCCCACACTTTCTGACCGCTCCCCGTCACGCACCGCCCGAGAGCCCCGGCCCGGTTCCCCGGTCCGGGGCTCCTCACTGTCCGCGACCGGCCGCCCCGAGCGGGGGCGGCCGGTCGCGGGCGGTCAGTCGTGCCAGGCGCCGAGCTCCTCCAGCCGGGCCTGCAGCGGCTCGAACACGCCGGGCGGGGCGGCGATCGTCAGCTCGCCGTCGGCGGGCAGGCCGGGCCGGGAGCCGGTGAGCGCGCCGGCCTCGGCGGCGATCAGCAGGCCCGCGGCGCGGTCCCAGGGGGCCAGGCCGCGCTCGTAGTAGCCGTCGAACCGGCCGGCCGCCAGGTCGCACAGGTCGACGGCGGCCGCGCCGCCGCGCCGCACGTCGCGCACCTCGCCCATCAGCGCGTGCAGCACCTCGGCCTGGCGCACCCGCCGCTCGCGCAGGTAGCCGAAGCCGGTGGCCACCAGCGCCCGCCCCCAGTCCGGGGCCGGCCGGACCGCCAGCGGGCGGTCGTCCAGGTACGCGCCGCCGCCGCGCACGGCCCGGAACAGCTCGTTCCGGGCGGGCACGAAGACCACGCCCACGACCGCCTCGCCGTCCAGCTCGGCGGCCACGCTGACCGCCCAGGAGGGCAGCCCGTACAGGTAGTTGACGGTGCCGTCGAGCGGGTCGACCACCCAGCGCACCCCGCTGGTGCCGGGGCGGTCGGCGCCCTCCTCGCCGAGGTAGCCGTCGTCCGGGCGGCGGGCGGAGATCAGCTCCAGCACCAGCTTTTCGGAGGCCAGGTCCATCTCGGTCACCACGTCCACCGGGCTGCTCTTGGTGGCGGCCACCCCGAGGTCCGCGGGCCGGCCGTCGCGGAGCAGCGCACCGGCCCGGGTGGCGGCCTCGACGGCGGTGGCGAGGAGTTCCTGCAGCAGGTCGTCGGTCACTGGTCTCGGTCCTTCGGGTCTCGGGCTTCGGCGGCGGCGGGGCGGGGGGCGCGCGGGTTGGGGCAGCAGGCGGCGGGGCACAGGTCGTGGCTGGGGCCGAGGGCGCCCAGGGCGCACCGGGTGACCGGCTCGCCGCGCCGGGCGGCGGCCCGCTCCAGCACCAACTCCCGGACGGCGGCGGCGAACCGCGGGTCGGCGCCGACGGTGGCGGCCCGGGCGACCGGCAGGCCGAGTTCGGCGGCCCTGGCCACCGCCTCGGTGTCCAGGTCGTACTTGACCTCCATGTGGTCGGAGACGAAGCCGATCGGCACCATGACCACGGCCGCGGCGCCGTCCGCGTGCTGCGCCGCCAGGTGGTCGCAGACGTCCGGTTCCAGCCACGGGACGTGCGGAGCGCCGGAGCGGCTCTGGTAGACCAGCTCCCAGGGGCGGTCGGCGACGCCGGTGCGCTCGGCCACCGCGGCGGCGACCAGCCGGGCCACCTCCAGGTGCTGGGCGACGTACGCGCCGCCGGGGGTGCCGCGGGCCGGGTCGTCGGGGGCGCCGGAGGTCTCGGCCATCGCGGTCGGGATCGAGTGCGTGGTGAACGCCAGCCGGGCGGCGTCCCGCACCCCGTCCGGGAGTCCGGCGAGCGCGCTGAGGGTGGCGTCGACCATCGGCTCGACGAAGCCGGGGTGGTTGTAGAAGTGCCGCAGCTTGTCCACGGTCAGCTCCGGGCGCCCCTCGGCGGCCAGCTGCGCCAGCGCGTCGGCCAGGTTCTCCCGGTACTGCCGGCAGCCCGAGTACCCGGCGTAGGCGCTGGTGGCCAGCACCAGCACCCGGCGGTGCCCGTGGTCGGCGATCTCCCGCAGGGTGTCCACCAGGTACGGGGCCCAGTTCCGGTTGCCCCAGTACACCGGCAGGTCCAGGCCCGCGTCGGCGAAGTCCTTGCGCAGCGCGGCCAGCAGTTCGCGGTTCTGCTCGTTGATCGGGCTGACCCCGCCGAACAGGAAGTAGTGCTTGCCGACCTCGGTCAGCCGCTCCTTCGGGATGCCCCGCCCCCGGGTGACGTTCTCCAGGAAGGGCACCACGTCCTCGGGGCCCTCCGGCCCGCCGAAGGACAGCAGCAGCAGCGCGTCGTACGGCGCGGGGTCGGTCGGGCTGGGGGTGCGCGTGTCGGACATGGCTCCGATCCTGCCACCCGGAACGGGCCGTCCGGTGCACGGGCGGCCCGGTGCGGCGCCCGCCCGGCGCCCGGCTTGTCCGCGAACAACCCGGATGCGGACGATCGACCCCACTTCGTAAGCTGTGTGCACCGTGGTCGCGCATTACCGATGGTTGCGTCCCCCACCCATCGGACTCCCCGTCCACCCGCCGCCCGCCCCACCCGACCCCCACGACGTCCGACGGAGCCGCCCCCCGTGCTGTCCAGCTACCGCCAGGTGTTCGCCGCCCCCGGCTCCCTGGCCTTCTCCTTCACCGGGCTGATCGCCCGCCTGCCGATCTCGATGACCGGGATCGGCATCGTCACGATGCTCGGCGAGATCAAGGACTCCTTCTGGCTCGGCGGGCTGCTCTCCGCCTTCCTCGCCGTCTCCGCGGCGCTGCTCGGCCCCCGGATCTCCCGCCTGGTCGACCGGTACGGGCAGCGCCGGATCGCCCTCCCCGCCACCGCCGTCACCGTGCTCTCCGCCGCCGGCCTGCTGCTCGGCGCCCACTACGGCCTGCCCGACTGGACGCTGTTCGTCTTCGCCGCCGGCATGGGCACGATGCCGAGCACCGGCTCGATGGTCCGCGCCCGCTGGGCCCACCTCTACCGGGACGAGCCGCCCAAGCTGCACACCGCGTACTCCTTCGAGGCCGTCGCGGACGAGATCTGCTTCATCGTCGGCCCGATCCTGGCCGCCACCCTGGCCACCTCGCTGTTCCCCGAGTCCGGTCTGCTGCTCGCCGGGGTCTTCCTGGTCGTCGGCGTCCTGCTGTTCACCGCCCAGCGCCGCACCGAGCCGCCCGCCCATCCGGTCGAGCACCGGGCCGACGGCTCCGTGGTGCGCGACAAGGGCCTGCAGACCCTGATCCTGACGCTCGGCGCGATCGGCGTGGTCTTCGGCTCCGTAGAGGTGGTCACCGTCGCCTTCGCCAAGGCCCAGGGGCACCCCGCCGCCTCCGGCTACGTCCTGGCCGTGTACGCGCTCGGCTCCTGCCTGGCCGGGGCGGTGTTCGGCGCGCTGAAGTTCACCGGCACGATGGACCGCCGCTTCCTGGCCGGCGTCGGCGTGATGGCCCTCGGGATGGCCCCGCTCGTAGTCGCCGCGCAACTGCTGCACGGCACCGCGGCCCTGGTGGGCGTCGGCGCCGCGCTCTTCCTCTCCGGCCTGGCCATCTCCCCCACCCTGATCACCGCCATGGCCCTGGTCGAACGGCTGGTCCCCGCTGCCCGGCTCACCGAGGGCATGACCTGGACCACCACCGGCCTCGCCCTCGGCGTCGCCGTCGGCTCCTCCGCCGCCGGCATCGTCGTCGACGCCGCCGGCAGCCCCCACGGCTACTGGGTCCCGCTGGCGGCCGCCCTCCTCGCCGCGACCGCCGCCTACGCGGGGCGCCCCCGCCTGCGCGAGCAGCTCGCGGCCGTGCGGGCACCCGCGGTGCCGGCAGCGGCCCGCTGAGAACGGCGGGAAGCGAAATCAGGGGCTCTCCCGCCCGTAGACCTGCGCGTTCGTTGTGACTACGCTCCCCGTACCCACCGGTAGAACCGGAAGGTAGGACGCGCACGAGCGGGAGGCTCTGGAGATGACCGAGGTCTGGCGGAACTGGGCGGGGAACCAGAGCGCGCGGCCCGCGCGGGTGGTGGCGCCGGGCTCGGTGGAGGAGCTCTCGGCGGCGGTGGTCGCCGCCGGCCGGGCCGGGCTGCCGGTGAAGGCGGTCGGGTCGGGGCACTCGTTCACGGCGATCGCGGCCGCCGGGGACGCGGTGCTGGTGCGCCCGGACCGCCTGACCGCCGTCCGCTCGATCGACCGCGCCGCCGGGACGGTCACCGTCGAGTCGGGTCTGCCGCTGCACAAGCTGAACCGCCTGCTCGCGGCCGCCGGCCTCTCGCTGACGAACATGGGCGACATCGAGGTGCAGACCGTCGCGGGCGCGACCAGCACCGGCACGCACGGCACCGGCCGGGACTCCGGCTCGCTCGCGGCGCAGATCGAGGCGGTCGAGATCGTCCTCGCGGACGGCTCGGTGCGGACCTGCTCGGCGACCGAGGACCCGGAGCTGTTCCAGGGCGCGCGGCTGGGCCTGGGCGCGCTGGGCGTGGTGAGCGCGCTGACCTTCGCGGTGGAGCCGATGTTCCTGCTGAGCGCGCACGAGAAGCCGATGGGCTTCGACGAGGTGCTGCACTCCTTCGACGACCTGACGGCCGTCAACGAGCACTTCGAGTTCTACTGGTTCCCGCACACCGACCGCTGCTCGACCAAGCGGAACAACCGCAGCCAGGGCCCGGCCGAGCCGCTGCCGAAGTTCAAGGCGTGGCTGGACGACGACTTCCTGTCCAACACGGTGTGGGAGGGCGCCTGCCGGGTGGGCCGCGCGCTCCCCGGCACGATCCCGGCCATCGCCAAGGTCGCCAGCCGGGCCTGGTCGGAGCGCCGGTTCACCGACCAGGCGTACAAGGTCTACACCAGCCCGCGCAAGGTGCGCTTCATAGAGATGGAGTACGCGGTGCCGCGCGAGGCGGCGACCGAGGTGCTGCGCGAACTGAAGGCGCTGGTCGAGCGCTCGGACTGGCGGATCAGCTTCCCGGTGGAGGTGCGGGTGGCCCCGGCGGACGACCTGTGGCTGTCCACCGCGAGCGGGCGGGACAGCGCGTACATCGCCGTCCACCTGTACCGGGGCACCCGCGAACTGTCCTACTTCACCGAGGTGGAGAAGCTGATGGCCGCCCACCGGGGGCGCCCGCACTGGGGCAAGCTGCACACCCGGGACGCCGAGTACCTCTCCTCGGTCTACCCGCACTTCGCCGACTTCACGGCGCTGCGCGACAAGGTCGACCCGGAGCGCCGGTTCGCCAACGACTACCTGCGCCGGGTGCTGGGCGCCTGACCCTCCCGGCCCGCCGCCGCCCCGTCAGCCGGACGGCTGCGCCGACCCGGGCCGCGCGTCCTGCGCGTCCGGGGTGGCGGACGGCGCGGGCGCCCCGCTCGCCGGGGCCTGCCCGGACGGCTGGGCCGGGCCGCTCGGCGAGGGCTGCGCGGACGCCGCCCCGGACGGCTCGGCCGAACCGCCCGGCACCGTCGGGGGGACGGCGGACGGCGAGGCCGGGTCGCCGGACGGGAACGGCCCGGCGGACGGCCCGGCGGACGGCGTGCCGCCCCGGTCCCCGTCCTCCGACCCCCGGTCGCCGTCCTCCGGCTGCCGGTCGCCGGACGGCCGCGAGGGGTTGAACGAGGTGCCGCCGCCGTCCTGTCCGGTGGTGATGTCGTGCATCGGCTTCCCGGCCGCGAGTTCCACCGCGACGATCGGCACCATCGCGAGCACGAACACCAGCCCGGAGACCGCCGCGTACGACTTCCACGTCCAGCGGCGTTTCGCGCGCAGCACCCGGGGGGCGTTCCAGTCCCGGCTGATTCCGTTCGCCGGAGCGGGCTTCGGGCGCGCGGCGGGAGTGGATTCGGTGCCGCGTTCCACCGCGTTGCGCAGTTGTTCCCCGGTGCGTTTGAAGAGGTGCTGGAAGAGCGCGCTTCCGATGGTCGCCCCCACCGAGACGACGGCCGCACCGAGTATCGTTCCGTACACTCCGAGTTCCGAAGCGAGTACCGCACCGGCCACCGCCGCCATGGCGCTCGCCGCCACCTGAGCGGCCGTCAGGTCGAGCCGTCTGCGTCCCGTCTCCTGCTCGGCCCGGTCCGGTCCGTGCGCGAACTGCTGGCTCCGCTGCGGCATCCCTGTCCCTCGGTCGGTGTGTCGGAATTTCGAACAAGCCTCTCCATCTTGCCCAAAGAAGGACACAAGGGTCGAAAATCCGGTTCTCGCCGGTCGATATATGTGAAGATGATCACCGTCCGTTGATCGTCGGCGGGTCAATGGGGTGCCCGGTCTTGAGATTCCGGTGATTCGCGGGAGACTTGAGCGGCGAGCCGCCCCTCCGGATGCCACGAATGGAGTACTGTTCGTGGAGCCTGAGCCTTCGGACTCGTTGTCGACGAACCGTCAGACGACTGGATCGGGCGCCCGGGTGCGATGTCGACCGTCGACGTGGCAAACAGGCAACCGTGCCACAGCGGCGCGCCCGGGTGAAAGCCCGACACGCCGGGTAACTCTGCAAGGTTGTGGCCACTCGCCAGCGGGCAGGCCACACTCAGTACGGGAGCAGCGACGCAGGTGACGTCGGCAGGCACCACCCGGGAGGTAACCGTGCCCGAACTGCGCGTCGTGGCCGTCAGCAACGACGGCACACGGCTGGTGCTCAAGGCTGCCGACAGCACGGAGTACACCCTGCCGATCGACGAGCGGCTGCGCGCCGCCGTCCGGGGTGACCGCCCGCGGCTCGGCCAGATCGAGATCGAGGTGGAGAGCCACCTCCGTCCCCGTGACATCCAGGCGCGGATACGAGCCGGTGCCTCCGCTGAGGAGGTCGCCCAGGCCGCCGGCATCTCGGTGGAACGCGTCCGCCGCTTCGAGGGCCCGGTGCTCGCCGAGCGCGCCTTCATGGCCGAGCGGGCCCGCAAGACGGCGATCCGCCGGCACGGCGAGTCCACCGGCCCGCAGCTCGGCGAGGCCGTCGCCGAGCGCCTCGCGCTGCGCGGCGCCGAGAAGGACACCGAGCGCTGGGACTCCTGGCGCCGCGACGACGGCACCTGGGAGGTCGTCCTCTGGTACCGCGCGGAGGGCGAGCACCGGCGGGCCGCCTGGTCCTACGACCCGCCGCGGCGGCTGGTCCAGCCCAACGACGACGAGGCCCGCGCGCTGATCGGCGAGAACGTCGAGCGCGAGGAGGACTCGGTCTTCCCGTTCATCCCGCGGATCGCCCGGCTCCCCCACGAGCGCCCGGCCCGCCCGATGATCGAGCGCCCCTCCGCCGACCGGATCATGCAGGTCCGCGAGGCGCGCGAGGCCACGGCCGCGGCCGCCACGGCGGCCGTCCCCGAGCGGGACTCCCTCACCAGCCTGCTGGACGTGGTCCCCTCCTACCGCGGCGACCTGACCCCGGTCGGTCCGAGCGTGGAGACCGCGGTCACCGAGGAGCCCGAGGAGATCGAGGAGACGGCGGCCCCCGCCGCGAGCGTCGGCGCGGGCTCCGCGTACGCGGACATCCTGATGCCGCGCTCGGTCGCCCCGCACCGGGACCGCCTGGTCGGCACCACCGACCGCCAGGCCGAGGCGGACGGCGTCCGCCCGGGGCGCCGGGCGACGGTGCCGAGCTGGGACGAGATCGTCTTCGGGTCGCGCCGCAAGAAGCCCGAATAACGGCTTCGCCGGAGGGCACCGCCAGGGGCTCGGGGAACGGCGAGCCCGGGTCCGCTGACGGTGCACTGCCGGAGCGCGCATCGGCTTCCGGTTCCGTTTGCGGCACGCAGCAGCACGGACCTCCGATGGGCTCCGGCCGGCAGCAGCATCGACCCGCCGTTCCCCGGGCCCCTGAATGCGCGTTCCGCCGTTCTTGCCCGGGCCCCGGCGGGTCTCCCCTCACTCCACGGGGTTGTCCGGGTTCGCGGACCACTCGCTCCAGGAGCCCGGGTAGAGCGCGACGCCCTCGTGGCCGGCCAGGGCGAGGGCGAGGATCTGGTGGGCGGCGGTGACGCCGGAGCCGCAGTAGACGGCGGTGCGGGCCGGGTCGGTGAGGTGGAGCGCGGCGAACCGCTCGACGAGCGCCGCCGGGGGCAGGAAGCGGCCGTCGGCGGCCAGGTTCTCGGTGGTGGGGGCGGAGGCGGCGCCGGGGATGTGGCCGGCCCGGGGGTCGATCGGTTCGGTCTCGCCGCGGTAGCGCTCGCCGGCCCGGGCGTCGAGCAGCAGGCCGGTGCGGGCGAGTTCGGCCGCACCGCTCGCGTCGACGGTGGGCAGGTGGCCGGGCTCGACCTTGAAGTCGCCGTCACCGGGGGCCGGGGTCTCGGTGCTGAGCGGGTGCCCGGCGGCGGTCCAGGCGGCGAGTCCGCCGTCGAGGACGCGGACGTCGCCGTGGCCGGCCCAGCGCAGCAGCCACCAGGCGCGGGCGGCGGAGAGCGCGGGCCCCGCGTCGTAGGCGACGACGGGGCGGTCGGCGGTGACGCCGGCCCGGCGCAGGGCGGTGGCCAGGCGCTCGGGGTCGGGCAGCGGGTGGCGGCCGGCCGGGCCGGGCGGGTCGGCGAGTTCGCGGTCGAGGTCGACGTAGTGCGCGCCGGGCAGGTGGCCCTTGGCGTACTCCTCGGCTCCGGGCGGGCCGCCGAGCGCCCAGCGGATGTCGAGCAGGACGGGCGGGTGCTCGGTGCCGAGCGCGTCGGCGAGTTCGGCGACGGTGATCAGGGGCGAGGTCATGCCGCCATTGTGGCGTGCGGGGGCGGCCGTCGGGGCGGGCTCGGCGATCGCGTCACCCGGTGAAACGTTCTCCCCCGCAGGACGCTCAGCCCTCGAAGGGGAGGACGTCCGGGGAGAGGACCGCGGCGCGGGAGGTGGCGGCGGTGAGGCGGCGGCGGTGGTGCCGGCGGCAGAGCACCTCGTAGCCGATCTCGTCCTCGTTGACGGCGACGTCCCCGACCACGACCTGCGCGCCCTCGACGACCATGACGCCGCCGACGGTGCGGGCGTTGTGGGTGGCCCGGGCGCCGCACCAGCAGAGCGCCTCGACCTGGAGGACCTCGACCCGGTCGGCGAGCTCGATCAGCCGCTGGGAGCCGGGGAAGAGCTTGGTGCGGAAGTCGGTGGTGATCCCGAAGGTGAACACATCGATTCCCAACTCGTCGACGATCCGGGCGAGTTGATCGATCTGTGCGGCGGAGAAGAACTGTGCCTCGTCGCAGATCAGGTAGTCGACCTTGCCGCCGGCCGAGAGCAGGTGGACGACGTACGCCTGGAACTCGAAGTCGTCGCCGACCTCGACGGCGTCGGCGCGCAGGCCGAGGCGGCTGGAGATGGTGGCGGTGCCGGCCCGGTCGTGGCGGGTGAAGATGATGCCCTGGCGGCCGCGGGCCGCGTGGTTGTGGTCCATCTGGAGGGCGAGCGTCGACTTGCCGCAGTCCATCGTGCCCGAGAAGAACACCAGTTCAGCCATGGGTGGGCAGCAGCCTTTCGGGCGAGGGGGTCAACGGGCGGGCTCAGCCGCGGACTTCGAGCAGCGGCACGAGCTGTTCGACGGGGGTCATCGAGCCGTGCAGGCCGACCATCTGGGACTCGCCGGGCTCGCTGCGGGTCGCGATGATCGCGATGTCGTCGCGGGCGGCGGCGACCACGTCGCCGATCCGGGGCAGCACCCGCTCGTCCACCGAGGGGCCGAACCAGCCCGCGGCGACGGCCTGTTCGCGGGTGGCGACCCACATCTGCTCGCCGAGCACCTCGCTCCACACGGCGTGCACGTCGGCGGCCGCGCCGGGGTGGGCGTAGACGTGGCGGGCCCGGCCCTCGCCGCCGAGCAGGGCGACGCCGGCCGACAGCTCCCAGTCGTCGTCGAAGTCGATCCGGTTCTCCGGGGCGATGTCGATCATGCCGTGGTCCGCGGTGACGTACAGCGCGGAGCGCGGCGGGAGCTGCTCGGCGAAGCGGCGGGCGAGGCGGTCGACCGTGAAGAGGGTGAGCCGCCACTCGTCGGAGGCGACGCCGAACCGGTGCCCGGCGGCGTCGAGTTCGCTCAGGTACGTGTAGACCAGGGCGCGGTCGTGCTCGGCCAGCCAGGCGGCGGCCCGGTCGATGCGCTCCTCGCCGGTGGTGCGGCCGAGGAAGGTGCCGCCGGAGAGCGCGACCTGGGTCAGCGGGGTGGAGGCGAACAGCGGGGAGGAAACCTGGGCGGTGGCCACCCCGGCCTGGTGGGCCCGTTCGAAGACGGTGGGGTACGGCTGCCAGGCGTGCGGGTCGACCGGCGGGTTCCAGCGCAGCTGGTTCATCAGCCGGCCGCTCTCCGGGATCATCACCGTGTACCCGGCCAGGCCGTGCTGCCCGGGCGGCAGGCCGGTGCCGACCGAGGCCAGCGAGGTGGCGGTGGTGGACGGGAAGCCGGCGGTGATCGGGGCGTGCCCGGCGGTCAGCGAGTTGAGGAAGGGCGCCCAGTCGGGGTTGGCCCGGATCAGCTCCCAGCCGAGGCCGTCGACCAGGAACACGCAGACCCGGTCGGCGGGTTCGAGCGGCAGCGCGGGGCGGTAGCCGGGCACGCCGAGGCCCGCCGCGAGGGTGGGCAGCAGGTCGGAGAGCGAGGCGCAGCCGTAGCGCGGGGCGGGGGCGTCGGCCGGGTCGAGCGGGTCGAAATGGTCCTCGTGGTGCATGCCGGTCAGCCGTTGGCCACGGTCGCCTCGGACAGCGCCCGGGCGAACACCAGCGCCTGGGCGACCGTCTCCGGTCCGTCCCCGGCCTCGCTGACCCGCAGCGACAGGTCGTCGGCGGTGGCGGAGCCGGTGTAGCCGTGGTCGGCGTCGCAGTTCGGGTCGGAGCAGCCGGCCGGCTCCAGGTCGAGGCGCTGCACGGCGCCCCAGCCGATGGTGAGGACGACCTCGCGCGGCGGGGTGCCGGGGGTGTACGTCTCGGGGTTGGCGACCATCCGGCTGACCACGACGGAGGTGATCCGGTCGAGGCGGACCGTCTCGGTGGAGGTGGTGGCGTACGGGACGGGGGTGGCCGCGTCGCCGTTCTGCTCGTCGGTGTGGCTGACCACGAAGCGGGACGCGGTGAGCACCAGCACGGTGACGTGCCGGCGGACCTCGTTGGCGTCGAAGGTGGTCTCCTGGTGCACCAGGTACGAGGTGATCGGCTCGGGGCCCACCGCGGACTCCACCGCCTCGGAGACCAGCGCCGGGTAGTAGCCGCTGCGCTCGATCGCGGACCGCAGGTCCTGCGTGGTGGTACCGGTCTTCGCCATATCTCCATCCTGGCATGTCCCGCCGCTGCGGCGGGTGGCACTGCGCCGGGTCGCCCGGCCTTCACCGCTCCGGGGGCCGCCCGGTCCTGCCGAGCGGGCAACCACGCAAGATTACAGCGTGCTCATGGCGCGCGGCCCCAGATCGGTGCGGACCGGCAGCGGGGCGATCCGGACCCGGGCGCCGAGCACCGCCAGGCCGTGCGGGGCCACCACGACGGGCTCCAGGTCGACCGAGGCGACCTCGGGCAGGTCGTCGACGAGGCTGGAGACCCGCAGCAGCACCTCCTCCAGCGCGTCGGTGTCCACCGCCTCGGCGCCGCGCCAGCCGAACAGCAGCGGGGCGGCCCGCACTTCGCGGATCAGCTCGGCAACGTCCCGGTCGGTGGCCGGGACGAGGCGGTGGGAGACGTCGCCGAGCAGTTCGGCGGGGGCGCCGGAGAGGCCGAAGGACAGGATGGTGCCGACGGCCGGGTCGACGGCCGCACCGATCACGGTGTCCACGCCGCGCGGGGCGAGCCGCTGGACCACCAGTTCGGCCTGCCCGGCGCCGCCCAGCAGCGCGTCCAGTTCGCGGTGGGCGCGGCGCAGTTCGGCCTCGCCGGTCAGGTCGAGCCGGACGCTGCCCAGGTCGGGGCGGTGCCGCAGGTGCTCGGCGGTGGCCTTCAGGGCGACGGGGTAGCCCAGGGCGGCGGCGGCCTTGACGGCGCTCGCCTCGTCGGGGGCGGGCAGCGTCGGGCTGACCGGGATGCCGTAGTGGCCGAGCAGTTCGGCGGCCTCGGCGTCGGGCAGGGTGACCCGGGCGCCGCCGGCCTGCAGCCGGGCGGCGACCGCCTCCCGGCTGCTGAGCGCCCGCTCGACCAGGGCGCGGGCGGCGTTCTCGTCGACGCCGTCCAGTTCGGGGACCCGGGCGGTCTCCTCGGCCTCCGCGCTGCGGCGGCGCCACTTCGCGTAGCGGACGGCGTCGGCCAGCGCGTGCACGGCCCGCTCGGGGGCCGGGTAGGCGGGCACTCCCCCGGCGCGCAGCCGGGCGACCAGTGCGGGCAGCGCGAGGTGGGCGAGCAGCAGCGGCTTGCCGAGTTCCCGGCCGCGGGCGGCCGCGTCCAGCAGGGCCCGGGCGATCTCCGGCTCGTCCTCGACGAGTTCGGGGGCGGCGCCGGCGCCCTGCACGCCGATCGGCGGGATGGCGACGGCGATCACCGCGTCGGTGCCCGGGTCGGCGAGCGCGGTGTCCAGGGCGATCCGGAAGTTCTCGCCGGTGGCGCCGGTGGTCAGGTCGACGGGGGTGCGGGGGCGCAGTCCGGCGCTCAGGCAGGTGTCGTAGGTGAGCAGGCCGAGCGAGTCGGAGTTCCCGACGACGGCGATCCGGTTGCCCCGCGGCAGCGGTTGTCCGGCGAGCAGTTCGCCGGTGTCGAAGAGTTCGGTGATGGTGTCGACCCGGATCACGCCGGCCTGTTGGAACAGGGCGTCCACGGTGGCGTCGCGCAGCCGGGTCGCGGCGGGCTGGACGGCGTGGCCGGGCGGCAGGCTGCCGGTGTGCCGGGCGCCCTTGAGCACCACCACCGGCTTGGCGGCGGCCAGCCGGCGGGCGATCCGGGTGAACTTGCGCGGGTTGCCGAAGGACTCCAGGTAGAGCAGCACCACCTCGGTGGCGTCGTCCTCCTCCCAGTACTGCAGCAGGTCGTTGCCGGAGACGTCGGCCCGGTTGCCGACCGAGGCGAACGAGGAGACGCCCATCCCGCGCCGGTGCGCGGCCTCCAGCAGGGCCACCCCGATCGCCCCGGACTGGCAGAACACGCCGAACGGGCCGCGCTCGGGCAGCACGGGGGCCAGCGAGGCGTTCAGCCGGTGCCCGGGGTCGGTGTTGAGCAGGCCGAACGCGTTCGGGCCGATCACCCGCATGCCGGCCGCCCGGGCCTGCCGCACCAGCGCGCGCTGCTTGTCCCGCCCGTCCGGCCCGGTCTCCGCGTACCCGGCGCTCACCACCACCAGGCCCTGCACGCCGTGCGCCCCGCACTCGGCGACCGTGCCGGGGACGGACGGCTCGGGCACCGCGATCACCGCGAGGTCCACCGGCCCGGGGACGTCCAGCACCGAGCGGTGGGTCGGCACGCCCTCCAGCACGGTGCCCGGCTCGGCGTCCCGGTTCACCGCGTACACCGGGCCGTCGAAGCCGGAGCGGACGTCGCGCAGCAGCGCCCGGCCGACCGACTGCGGGTTGCGCGAGACGCCGACCACGGCGATCGAACGGGGCGTCAGCAGCCGCTGCACGGAACGGGCTTCGGCCCGGTGCTCGCGGGCGCGCATCACCGCCAGCGAGGCGGCGGTCGGCTCCAGGTCGAACTCCAGGTGCACCACGCCGTCGGCGAAGCTGCGGCGCTGGGTGTAGCCGGCGTCGGTGAAGACCTTCACCATCTTCCGGTTCTCCGGCAGCACCTCGGCGGTGAACCGGCGGATGCCGCGCTCCTGCGCGACGGCGGCGATGTGCTCCAGCAGCGCGGAGGCGATGCCCCGGCCCTGGTGCGCGTCCTGCACCAGGAAGGCGACCTCGGCGTCGGTGCCGGTGGTGGACGGCATCCCGTCCTTGTCGGTCCGGTCGTAGCGGACGGTGGCGACGAACCTGTCCCGCACCACCAGCGCCAGGCCGACCCGGTTCACGTAGTCGTGCCGGGTGAAGCGGCGGACGTCCTTGTCGGACAGCTGCGGGTAGGGGGCGAAGAAGCGGAAGTACTTCGACCGGTCCGAGACCTGCTCGTAGAACTCCACCAGGCGGTCGGCGTCGTCCGCCGTGATCGGCCGGATCCGGGCCGTCCCGCCGTCCCGCAGCAGGACGTCCGCCTCCCAGTGCTGCGGGTACCCGTTGTCCGCCTGCGCGCGCTCGTGCTCCACGCCCGCCAGCGTAGTCGTCGGCGAGCCTGGTGGCGCCAGGCGTGCCGGGCACGGCACGCTGGCCCTGCGGCCGCTCCCGCGCCACCGAGCCCGCGGTGCGACGGCGTGCAACACTGGTCTAGACAACCCTGCACCACCCTGCACCACCTGAAAGGCACCTCTCATGGCTGAGCGCCGCGTCACCATCGGTTGGGCCGAGGGCCTGCACGCCCGTCCCGCCTCCGTCTTCGTCAAGGCCGTCACCTCCACCGGCGTCCCGATGACCATCGCCAAGGAGGGCGGCACCCCCGTCAACGCCGGCTCCATGCTCGGCCTGCTCGCCCTCGGCGCGGGCGGCGGCGACACCGTCGTCCTGGCCGCCGACGCGGACGGCGCCGACGCCGCGCTCGACCGCGTCGCCAAGCTCGTCCAGGAGGGCCTGGACGAGCTGCCCGCCGCCTAGCAACAAGAGCGCCGCCAGAGGCTCGGGAGCACACCGTCAGGGGCCCGGGGAACGGCGGGGCCCGGTCTGCTCACGGTTCACTGCCGGAGCGCGCATCGGCTTCCGGTTCCGTTCGAGGCACGCAGCAGCGCGACCCTCCGATGGGCTCCGGCCACCGGCAGCACGAACCCGCCGTTCCCCGGGCCCCTGACGGTGCTCCCACCGCTCAGCTGCCCGCGAGGGCCCACCCCGCCGCCTCGCGGCGGGCCCCCGGGAGGAGCAGCGGGACGCCCAGGAGCAGCGCGGCGCCGACGAAGTAGGGGGCGCGGGGCCCCCACTGCTGGGCGAGGACGCCCGCGAGGGCGGCGCCCGCCGCGCCGGCGGCGCCGAAGACGAGCTGGTAGGCCATGGCCACCCGGCCCAGCAGGCGGGAGGGGACCTGGGCCTGCCGGAGGGTCAGTCCGGCGATCATCCAGGTGAATTCGGTGAGGCCGTAGGCGGCGACGCCGAGGCCCGCGACCGCGGGGGCGGGGGCGAGCGCCACCAGCAGCGCGCAGGCCGCCGAGCCGAGCGCTCCGGCGACCATGGTGGTGCGGACGCCCCAGCGCCGCAGCAGTCGCGGGGTGAGGGCGCTGCCGAGCAGGCCGCCGACGGCGAAGGCGGCGATCAGCAGGGCGAAGCCGGTGGGGCCGAGGTGCTGGACGCGGCCGGTGTAGAGGACCAGGACGGCGATCAGTCCGGAGGAGACCGCGCCCGAGAGGCCGCCGGCCAGGCAGAGCCGGAACAGGACGGGGCGGTCGCGCAGCCAGCGCAGCGCCTCGGCGACCTGCCGCCCCATCGGGGTCGGCCCGGCGGCGTCCGGTGCCGGGCCGGGGCGGAAGTCTCCGCGCAGCAGCAGGACCAGGGCGGCCGCGCCGGCGAAGGAGAGGCTGTCGACGGCGAACGGGAGCGCCGCGGCCAGGGCGAACAGCACCGCGCCGAGCGGGGTGCCCAGCAGGGTGTCGCTGATCAGGGCGCCGGCCTGCATCCGGGCGTTGGCCCGGGCCCGCCCCTCGGGCGGGACCAGGGTGGGGACCATGCCGGCCCAGCCGGCGCCGTAGATGACCTCGCCGGTGCCGAGCAGCAGCGCGGCCAGGACCAGCCAGCCGATCCGGGCCGTCCCGGTGGCGACCGCGACGGCGAGCGCGCCGACCACGAGGGCGCGGGCGGCGTCGGCTCGGAAGAGCATGCGGCGGCGGTCGAACCGGTCGGCCCAGGCCCCGGCGGGGAGGGCGAGCAGCAGCGAGGGCAGCTGGCCGGCCAGGGCGACCAGGGCGATCAGCCGGGCGTCGTCGGTGAGGCGGACGGCGAGCAGCGGGAGGGCGACGAAGCGCATGCCGCTGCCGAGGCTGGATATGGTGACGGACGCCCAGAGGACGGGGAAGCCGCGGGAGAACATGAACAAAAATATCGTTCACGTTTTCCCGCCGCGTCAAGACACCCGCCCGCCCGGCACCGTACGAGGAGAGTGAGCCCGCCGTGTCCCCCCTGGTCCGCGAGCCCCAGCAGCAGCGCAGCCGCGAGAAGTTCGCCCGCATCCTGGCCACCGCCGCCCGGCTGCTGGACACCGTGCCGTTCGACCAGCTCAGCACCAAGCAGATCGCGGCCGAGGCCGGGATGTCCGTTGGGGCGCTGTACCGGTTCTTCCCGGACAAGGAGGCGGTGCTGGAAACGCTGGAGCGCAGCTGGATGGAGGGCGACCTGCGGTTGCTGGCCGCCGTCACCGACCCGGCGGCGGTGGCCGCCTGCGCGTCGTCCGAGCGGTTCCTCGCCCGGGTGGTCGAGGCGTACGCGGACCGGTTCCGGACCCTGCCCGGCTACCGGCACGTGTGGTTCCACGTGGCGAAGGTCCCCGCGCTGGCGAGCGAGGGGGACGAGGTGGACCGGCGGATCGTCGAGCGCCTGCACGAGGTACTGGTGGCCTCGTACCGGCTGGCCGACACGGCCGAGACCCGCCGTCGGACGGGTCTGGCCGTGTCGGTGGCCGTGCGGATGCTCGGCATGGCGTTCCAGGAGGACCCGCAGGGCGACCCGGAGATCCTGGCGGACACCGCGCTGATGATGGACCGGTACCTCTTCGCGCCGGCCCGCCCCGCCGCCGACTGACACCGCGTCAGCCCTTCACGCAGATCACCTGTTTGAGGTGCGCGACCACCTCGACCAGGTCCCGCTGCTGCTCGATGACCTTCTCGATCGACTTGTAGGCGCCGGGGATCTCGTCGACCACGCCGGAGTCCTTGCGGCACTCGACGCCCGCCGTCTGCGCGACCAGGTCCTCCGTGGTGAAGCGCTTCTTGGCGGCGCTGCGGCTCATCTTCCGGCCCGCGCCGTGCGAGGCCGAGTTGAACGAGTCCGCGTTGCCCAGGCCCTTCACGATGTACGAGCCGGTGCCCATCGAGCCCGGGATGATGCCGTACTCGCCGGAGCCGGCCCGGATCGCGCCCTTGCGGGTGACCAGCAGGTCGACGCCGTCGTAGCGCTCCTCGGCCACGTAGTTGTGGTGGCAGGAGATCATCTCGCCGAACACGGCCTTGGCCTTGGGCAGTTCGCGGCGGACCGCGTCCTGGAACAGGGCCATCATCAGCGCCCGGTTGTGCTTGGCGTACTCCTGCGCCCAGAACAGGTCCGAGCGGTAGGCGGCCATCTGCGGGGTGTCCGAGATGAAGACCGCCAGGTCCCGGTCGATCAGGCCCTGGTTGTGCGGCAGCGCCTGGGCGATCGACATGTGGTGCTCGGCGAGCTCCTTGCCGATGTTGCGCGAACCGGAGTGCAGCATCAGCCAGACCGCGCCCTCGTCGTCCAGGCACAGCTCGATGAAGTGGTTGCCGCCGCCGAGCGTGGCCATCTGCTGGGCGGCCCGCTCGCGCCGCCAGCGCACGTCGGGGGCGATGCCGTCGAAGCGCTGCCAGAAGTCGTCCCAGCCGGCGGTGCGCAGGCCGTGCAGCTTGCCCGGGTCGACCGGGTCGGTGTGCAGGCCGCGGCCGACCGGGATGGCCCGCTCGATCCGCTGGCGCAGGTGCGACAGGTCGTCGGGCAGGTCCTTCGCGGTGAGCGAGGACTTCACGGCCGTCATCCCGCAGCCGATGTCGACGCCGACCGCGGCCGGGCAGACCGCGCCCTTCATCGCGATGACGGAGCCGACCGTCGCGCCCTTGCCCAGGTGGACGTCCGGCATCACGGCGAGGCCGTGCAGCCAGGGCAGCGTGCTGATGTTGCGCAGTTGCTGCATCGCCTGGCCCTCGACGGTGGCCGGGTCGGTCCACATCCGGATCGGGACGCGGACGCCGGGTACCTCGGTGTACGACATGGGGGTTCGACCTCCTGGGTCGGGTGGGTTCGCGGTGCCGCACGAAGGGGCCCGGTGCGGCGGCGGGGAAGATCGGGGGCGGCCCGGCGTGCCGGGACCGCGGGCAGCGGACGGGCGCTGCGCCGGAGACTGCTCAGGCGGTGCGGAGGGGACAGCGGAGGGGCAGTCTCGGGGAGCGTCGTCGTGGCTCGACCCGCATGGTGACCGCCTCCTTCCGCGTGCGTCCGACCGCGCGTCCGTCGCCCGGTCGGGGATATCTACCCACGCCGCACCGGGGGCGCGCAAGGCATTAAAGGTCCGCGAAAACGCCGAGGGCCCGGCGGGGCTGACGCCCCGTCGGACCCTCGCGCGCGGGAGCGGTCAGGCGATGACCGTGACGTCCCCGATGCCGAGCGCCTTCACCGGCTCGGCGATCACCGAGGCGTCGCCGACCAGCACGGTGACCAGCCGGTCCGGCGGGAAGGCGGCGACCACGGCGCGGGTGGCGGCCGCGGTGTCCAGCTCGGCCAACTGCCGGTAGAAGTCCGCCTGGTAGGTGTCCGGGAGGTACTGCTCGACCTGGTCCGCCAGGGTCGCGGCGACCGAGCCGGCCGTCTCGAACTTCAGCGGGGCGACGCCGACCAGGAACTGCACGGCCTCCTCCCGCTCGGCGTCGGTCAGGCCGCCCTCGGCCAGCGTGCGCAGGATGGTCCAGGTGTCCTGCAGCGCGGGCGCGGTGGACCCGGTGTCCACCGAGCCGCTGATCGCCAGCAGCCCGCGGCCGGAGCCGTCGGCGGCCGAGCGCAGCGCCTGGGCGAACGCCCGCACGCCGTAGGTGTAGCCCTTCTCCTCGCGCAGCACCCGGTCGAGCCGGGAGGTGAGGGTGCCGCCGAGGCAGTAGGTGCCGAGCACCTGCGCGGCCCACGCCGGGTCGTGCCGGTCCGGGCCGATCCGGCCGATCAGCAGCTGGGTCTGGACCGAGCCGGGCCGGTCCACGATGATCACCCGGCCGGTGTCGTCCCCGGCCACCGGGCCGTGCGCGGCCGGCGCCTTGCCGTCGGCGCTCCACCGGCCCAGGGTCGACTCCAGCAGCGCGGCCAGGTCGACGCCGGTGAGGTCGCCGACCACCACGGCGGTGGCGGTGGACGGGCGCAGGTGGGCGCGGTAGAACGCCTCGACCGCGTCCCGGTCGATCCGCTTGACGGTGTCGTTGGAGCCCGCGCGCGGCCGCGACAGCCGGTCGTCGGCCGGGAACAGCGCCGCGTACAGCGCCTTGGCGGCCCGGCGGGCCGGGTTGGCCTGCTCGTGGACGATCTCGTCGAGGCGGTTGGCGACCAGCCGCTCGATCTCGTCGGCGGGCAGCGCGGGGGCCCGCAGCGCGTCGCCGAGCAGGGTCAGGCCGCGCTCCAGGCGGGAGGCCGGGACCTCCAGCGAGACCCGGATCGCCGGGTGGTCGGCGTGCGCGTCCAGGGTGGCGCCGGCCCGCTCCAGCTCGCCCGCGAACTCCTCGGCGCTGAGCGTGTCGGTGCCCTCGGACAGCGCCCGGGCCAGGATCGAGGCGACGCCGTCCAGGCCCTCGGGCTCGGCGGCCAGCGGCGCGTCCAGCACCACGTCGACGGCGACCAGCTGCTGGCCGGGGCGGTGGCAGTGCAGCACCGTCAGGCCGTTGGCCAGGGTGAGCCGCTCGGGGGCCGGGAACGCCCACGGGGTGGGGGTGCCGGGCCGGGGCTGCGGGTGGAACTCCATCGCGGGGGTGTAGTCGCTCACGCCGCCGCCTCCTCGTCGCTGTCGTTGCTGTCGGTGCTCTCGTCGTCACCGGTCGGCTCGTACACCAGCACGGCCCGGTTGTCGGGGCGCAGCCGCGCGGCGGCGACGGCCCGGACCTCCTCGGCGGTGACGTCGAGGACCTTCGGCAGGGCGCTGTTGACCAGCTTCGGGTCGCCGAACAGGACGGCGTAGCGGCACAGTTCGTCGGCCCGGCCGGCCACCGTGGTGAGCCGGTCCAGCCACTCGCGCTCGATCTGCGCCTGGGCGCGCTCCAGTTCCTCGGCGGTGGGGCCCTCGGCGGCGAAGCGGGACAGCTCCTCGTCGACGGCGGCCTCGATCTGCTCCAGGGTGGCCTCGCCGCCGGCCTTGACGTCCAGCCAGCCGAGCGAGGGCGCGCCGGCCAGCCGCAGCAGGCCGAAGCCGGCCGCGACGGCGGTGCGGTCGCGGCGCACCAGCCGGTTGTACAGGCGGGAGGACTCGCCGCTGCCGAGGATGGTGAGCGCCAGGTCGGCGGCGTCGGCCTCGCGGGTGCCGTCGTGCGGGAGCCGGTAGGCGGCCATCAGCGCGCGGGAGGGGACGTCCTCGCGGACCAGTTCGCGGACCTCGGCGCCGATGGTCTCCGGCAGGGCGCCGTCGCGCGGCGGCTGCTTGCCGTCGTGGGCCGGGATCGAGCCGAAGTACTTCTCCACCCAGGCAATGGTCTGCTCCGGGTCGACGTCGCCGACGATCGCCAGCACCGCGTTGTTGGGCGCGTAGTAGGTGCGGAAGAACGTCCGGGCGTCCTCCAGCGTGGCGGCGTCCAGGTCGGCCATCGAGCCGATCGGGGTGTGGTGGTAGGGGTGGCCGTCGGGGAAGGACAGCGCGGTGAGCTTCTCGAACGCGGTGCCGTAGGGCACGTTGTCGTAGCGCTGGCGGCGCTCGTTCTTCACCACGTCGCGCTGGTTCTCCATGGACGTCTCGTCCAGCGCGGCCAGCAGCGAGCCCATCCGGTCGGCCTCCAGCCAGAGCGCGAGCTCCAGTTGGTGGGCGGGCATGGTCTCGAAGTAGTTGGTGCGCTCGAAGCTGGTGGTGCCGTTGAGCGAACCGCCGGCGCCCTGGACCAGTTCGAAGTGCCCGTTGTTGGAGACGTTGGCCGAGCCCTGGAACATCAGGTGCTCGAAGAGGTGGGCGAGGCCGGTGCGCCCCTTGACCTCGTGCCGGGAGCCCACGTCGTACCAGAGGCAGACGGCGGCGACCGGGGTGAGGTGGTCCTCGGAGAGCACCACCCGCAGGCCGTTGGCCAGGCGGTGTTCGGTGATGGCGAGGCCGCTTGCGGGCACGGGGTTGGCCATGCGGGGTCCTTCCCGTCGTCGGTTCCGGAGTGTCCGGGCCGGGGGCGTGTGACGTCCCCCATTGTGGTGCAACGCCCGGTGCCGCCGTCAGGTGTCCGGCCGCGGGGCGCGTTCGCCAGCGGCGGAAGCGGCCCGGGTGACGGGTGGTGTCCCACCGAGGGTCCACAATGGGGGGCGTTCGTGCCCGCGTCCGACCACCCCCATGTCCCGCATGTACCGCAAGGGAGCCCCGCAGCGATGGCCCGCCGCAGTTCGCCCACCCCGCCGCCCGGTGACTTCGAGGAGCGGATCCTCGACGTCGATGTCGTGGACGAGATGCAGGGCTCGTTCCTGGAGTACGCCTACTCGGTGATCTACTCCCGGGCCCTGCCGGACGCCCGGGACGGCCTCAAGCCGGTGCACCGCCGGATCCTCTACCAGGCCAACGAGATGGGCCTGCGCCCGGAGCGCGGCCACGTCAAGTGCGCGCGTCTGGTCGGCGAGGTGATGGGCCGGCTGCACCCGCACGGCGACGCCTCGATCTACGACGCCGTGGTGCGCCTGGCGCAGCCGTTCTCGATGCGGCTGCCGCTGATCGACGGCCACGGCAACTTCGGTTCGCTCGGCAACGACGACCCGCCGGCCGCGATGCGCTACACCGAGTCCCGGCTGACCGCCGCCGCGATGTCGCTGGTGGAGTCCATCCACGAGGACACCGTCGACTTCGGCCCGAACTACGACGGCTCCGAGCAGGAGCCCCAGGTGCTCCCCTCGGCGTTCCCGAACCTGCTGGTCAACGGCGCCACCGGGATCGCGGTCGGCATGGCCACCAACATGCCGCCGCACAACCTGGCCGAGGTGGTGGCCGCCGCCCGGCACCTGATCAAGCACCCGGCGGCGGACCTGGACACCCTGATGCGGTTCGTCCCCGGCCCCGACCTGCCCACCGGCGGCCGGATCGTCGGCCTCTCCGGCATCCGGGACGCCTACCAGTCCGGCCGCGGCACCTTCAAGATCCGCGCCACCACCTCGATCGAGAACGTCACCGCCCGCCGCAAGGGCATCGTGGTCACCGAACTGCCGTACACGGTCGGCCCCGAGAAGGTGATCGGCAAGATCAAGGACCTGGTCAACGCGAAGAAGCTCCAGGGCATCGCCGACGTCAAGGACCTCACCGACCGCGAGCACGGCCTGCGCCTGGTCATCGAGGTGAAGAACGGCTTCGTCCCCGAGGCGCTGCTGGAGCAGCTGTACAAGCTGACGCCGATGGAGGAGACCTTCGGCATCAACAACGTCGCGCTGGTCGACGGGCAGCCGCTGACGCTGGGCCTCAAGGAGCTGCTGGAGGTCTACGTCGACCACCGCTTCACGGTGGTCAAGCGGCGCAGCGACTTCCGCCGCCGCAAGCGCCAGGACCGGCTGCACCTGGTCGAGGGCCTGCTGGTCGCGCTCGTCGACATCGACGAGGTGATCGCGATCATCCGCAGCAGCGACGACGCCGGCCAGGCCAAGGACCGGCTGATGGAGCGCTTCGGCATCTCCGAGATCCAGACCGCGTACATCCTGGACACCCCGCTGCGTCGGCTCACCCGCTTCGACCGGGTCGAGCTGGAGGCCGAGCAGGCCAAGTTGCTCAAGGAGATCGCCGAGCTGACCGAGATCCTGGAGTCGGACACCAAGCTGCGCTCCGTGGTCTCCTCCGAACTCGGCGCCGTCGCCAAGCAGTTCGGCACCGAGCGGCGTACCGTGCTGCTGGAGGCCGGCTCGGTGCCGTCCGCCGCGCTGGCGGTGCCGCTGGAGGTCGCCGACGACCCGTGCCGGGTGCTGCTGTCCTCCACCGGGCTGCTGGCCCGCACCTTCGACCTGGAGCCGGTCACCGAGGAGTCGGCGGCCCGCGCCAAGCACGACGTGCTGGCCTCCGCCGTCCCGGCCACCGCCCGCGGCGACGTCGGCCTGGTCACCACGGCCGGCCGGGTGCTGCGGCTGCCGGTGATCGACCTGCCCGCGCTGCCCCCGGGCACCACGGCGCTGTCCGGCGGCGCGGCGGTCTCCGAGTTCCTCCGGCTGGAGGCCGACGAGCGGCCGATCGCGCTGACCACGCTGGACGAGTCCTCACCCGGCCTGGCGCTCGGCACCGTGCAGGGCGTGGTCAAGCGGGTGGTGCCCGAATGGCCCGCCAACAAGGACGAGTTCGAGGTGATCGCGCTCAAGGACGGGGACGCCGTGGTCGGCGCGGTCGAACTGCGCACCGGCGAGGAGGACCTGGTCTTCATCGCGTCCGACGCCCAACTGCTGCGCTACCCGGCGAACCAGGTCCGCCCGCAGGGCCGCCCGGCCGGCGGCATGGCGGGCATCAAGCTGTCCGACGGCGCGAAGGTGCTCTCCTTCACCGCGGTCGACCCGGCGCAGGACGCGGTGGTGCTGTCGGTCGCGACCGCCTCCGGCACACTGGCCGGCGAGGAGCAGACCAGCTGGAAGCTCACCCCGTTCGACCAGTACCCGCGCAAGGGCCGGGCCACCGGCGGCGTCCGCTGCCAGCGCTTCCTGCGCGGCGAGGACGGCCTGGCCTTCGCCTGGGCCGGCCCGCTGCCCGCCCTCGGCACCAGCAGCACCGGCCAGCCCGTCGCCCTCCCCGAGCGCGACCCGCGCCGGGACGGCTCCGGCACCCCGGTGCCGTCCCCGGTCGCCGCGGTCGGCAGCCGGATGTAGCACGGCGGCGGAGCGCCGACGCGTGAGGGGCGGGCACCCGGTGGGTGCCCGCCCCTCACGCGTCGCACGGACTCAGCGGTACGCCGCCGGGTACTGGCCGGGCGGGTACTGACCCGGCTGATGCTGGCCCGGCTGGTGCTGGCCCGGCTGGTGCTGGCCAACCGGATACTGACCCGGCTGGTGCTGCCCGTACGCCGGCTGACCGACCGGCTGCTGACCGGACGCCTGCCGGCCCTCCGCCTGCCAGCCCTCCACCGGCTTCCCCGGGCCTTCCAGCGGTACCGGCGACAGCAGGAAGTCGCTGCTGTACTGGTGGAAGAAGACGTACAGGCCGTGCTGGGCGGCGATCGCGAGGACCGGCTCCGGCCGAGCACCCCGGTAGTCCCTGCCGCGCACCTCGAAACTCTCGAAGCCCACCCCCCAGCGCAGGTTGGCCCAGCCGCGGAAGGCGTACTTGCGGCCCGGGCCGCCCGCGAACGCCGCGGCCGCGGTGCGGCAGATCTCCGCCAGCCTGGCCTCCCAACGCCGCTGGTCGTCGGTCCACTCCCGAACGAACCTGGCCGGGCCGACGAAGCGGTGCAGCGGACGCAGCAGCATCCGCGCCCAGCCGAGCAGGAACCAGTCCTTCTCTTCGGCGACGTCCATGACCGTCCGCAGCGGGATCCACACCACGGTGAGCACCAGCTCCACCGGAATCAGCACCCACTGCAGGACGAACCACAGCAGCAGTCCGATCCGCCAGCGCCGTTTCGGCTGCCGGGCCGTCTCCGGCATCACCTGCGGCACACCGTTCATCAGCCACCCCCACCAGGCAGGCAGAACTTCAAGACTCCCCCAAAAGAACGTCAACTGCCAGCAATCGGGCCCAGCATAGCCCGGCCGCGACCGGCTCTCCGTGGGCGTACCACCGCGCCCGGGAGGGCCGTCCGGACGTAGGGTGGGCCGGGTGAGCACCTGTACGACGCTGTCGCGCGAACTGACCGAACCGCTGAGCGCCACCGCGGCCACCGCCACCACCTGGCTGCTGCTCGAACAGTCCGGCCCCTGGGGCGCGCAGGCGCTGACCGGGAGCCACCTCGACGCCGGGCTCGGCGCCGCGCTGGACCGGGCCGCCGCGGGCACCGGCGTCCGGATCGCCCTGGTCCGCCGCCCCGGGCGGCACGCCGACACCGACACCACCGCCCGGCACGAGGTGCTGCTCGCCCACACCTCCCCCGCCGACCCGTGGGTCCGCCGCAGGCACGTCGGCTCCCCCGCCGAACTGCTCGGCCTGGACTTCGCCGCCCTCGGCGCGGGCGACCACGGCTCCTTCGGCGCCCCGCACGTCGGCGGCCCGATCGCCCTGGTGTGCACCAACGGCCGCCGGGACCGCTGCTGCGCGCTGCTCGGCCGCCCGCTGGCCGCCGAGATCGCCGCGGCCGGGCACAGCGAGGTCTGGGAGGTCACCCACCTCGGCGGGCACCGCTTCTCCCCCACCATGCTGGTGCTGCCGCACGGCTACGCGTACGGGCGGCTCACCCCCGAGTCGGCGAAGGAGGTGCTGGCGGCGACGGCCGCCGGCCACACCGTCCCCGCGCACTCCCGCGGCCGCTCCTACTGGCCGCGCCCGGCGCAGGCCGCCGAGCAGGCCGTCCGCGAGCTGACCGGCGAGTGCGCCGCCGACGCCCTGACGCTGCACCAGCACCCCGGCGGCTCGCCCTGGACGGTCGACGTCCGGCACTCCGACGGCCGCCGCTGGCGGGCCGTCGTCGCCGAGTCCGCGAGCGAGCCGCCGCGCCCCGAGAGCTGCGGCAAGGCCCCGGGCACCCCGTCCCGGATGGACGTGGTGGAACTCTCGCCGCAGACTCCCTGAGCGGCCCGGACGGCCCCGGACGCGCCGGAGGGCCGCGACGGGGTGGTGGCCCACCCGCCCGTCGCGGCCCTCCGGCGCGTCTCCTCCCGTGCTAGGCCGCGCCCGCGCCCGTCAGGGCCCGCACCTCCAGCTCGGCGAAGCCGTCCTCGTCCGGCCGTTCCCGGTCCGTGACGGTGCCCAGCCACCCGGCCAGGAAGCCGAGCGGGATGGAGACCAGCCCCGGGTTCTCCAGCGGGAACCAGTGGAAGTCGACGCCGGGCAGCATCGAGGTCCTCGCGCCGGAGACGACCGGCGAGAACAGCACCAGCACCACCGCCGGGACGAGGCCGCCGTACACCGACCAGACCGCGCCGCGGGTGGTGAACCGCTTCCAGAACAGCGAGTACAGCAGGGTCGGCAGGTTCGCCGAGGCGGCCACCGCGAAGGCCAGGCCGACCAGGAACGCGACGTTGAGCTTCTGCGCGAACAGGCTGAGCACGATCGCCAGCCCGCCGATCACCACGGCGGAGATCCGGGCCGCGATGACCTCCTCGCGCTCTGAGACCTGCCGTTCCTCGGGTCGCCGCCAGGCCCGCGCGTACAGGTCGTGGGCGAAGGCCGCGGAGGAGGCCAGGGTGAGGCCCGCGACCACGGCGAGGATGGTGGCGAAGGCGATCGCCGAGATCACCGCGAACAGCAGCAGGCCCCAGGTGGAGCCCGCCCCGCCGCCGAGGTCCAGGGCGAGCAGCGGGACGGCCGTGTTGCCCGCGGGGTTCGCCGCCCTGACCGACTTCGCGCCGACCACCGCGCCGGCCCCGAGGCCGAGCACGATCGCCATCAGGTAGAAGCAGCCGATCAGGCCGATCGCCCACATCGTGGAGCGCCGCGCGGCCCGCGCCGTGGGCACGGTGTAGAAGCGGCTGAGGATGTGCGGCAGGCCCGCGGTGCCGAGCACCAGCGCCAGGCCGAGGCTGACGAAGTCCAGTCGGCTGATCAGGCCGGGCCCGTACTTCAGGCCGGGTTCCAGGTACCGGTCGCCGACGCCGCTGTGCTGCGCGGCGGTGCGCATCAGCGCGCCGAGGTCGCCGTGGAAGCGGGCCAGCACCAGCACCGTGAGCAGCACCGAGCCGGTGGTCAGCAGGAACGCCTTGACGATCTGGATCCAGGTGGTGGCGCGCATCCCGCCGACCGTCACGTAGACGATCATCAGGCCGCCGACGCCGACGATGGTCCAGCCCTTGGCGGCGCCGCTGTCGGTGCCGAGCAGCAGCGCGACCAGGCTGCCCGCGCCGACCATCTGCGCGATCAGGTACATCAGGGTGACGACCATCGACGCCAGGCCGGCCGCGGCGCGCACCGGGCGCTGGCGCATCCGCAGCGCCAGCACGTCGGCCAGGGTGTAGCGGCCGGCGTTGCGGACGAGTTCGGAGACCAGCATCAGCACGACCAGCCAGGCGACCAGGAAGCCGATGCTGTAGAGCACGCCGTCGTAGCCGTAGAGCGCGATCAGGCCGGTGACGCCGAGGAAGGAGGCGGCCGAGAGGTAGTCGCCGGAGAGGGCGAAGCCGTTCTGCAGCGGCGAGAAGTCGCGGCCGCCGGCGTAGAAGTCCTCCGCGGCGTGGCCGCGGCGGCCGACCCAGACGGTGATGGTCAGGGTGACGGCGACGACGACGGCGAACAGCGCGATCGCGAGGCCGTGGCTGGGGTGTGGGGTCATCGCAGTTGGTCCTGGGTGTCCCAGCGCAGTTCGAGGGCTGCTCGGTCGCGCTTGGTGCGGGCGTTGCGGGCGTAGAGCCAGGTGAGGACGAAGGTCGAGGCGAACTGGCCGAGGCCGAGCAGCCAGGCCAGGTTGAGCGGCCCGGCGATCCGTCGGCACATCAGGTCCGGCACGAACGCCTGGGCCGCGACGAACAGCAGGTACCAGGACAGGAACCCGGCGCTGGCCGGGAACACGAACGAGCGGTAGCCGCGCCTGATCTCCTGGAAGGCGTCACTGTCCTGGACGCTCCGGTAGACCTCCCGCCCGGCCCGTTCCTCCGGCGGCGCCGGCTCCGCGGTCCGCCGCTGCGCCACCACCCGGGGACGGGAGGCGGCCGCGGCCCACCAGTCGACTCTCTCCTGCTGTGCCACAGCCGACACCTCATCATTTCGGTCACCAGGACCGAACCATGATGGACCGTCATAAACCACCCGGCGCAACCCGCGAAGATACGTTCACCCGAACCAGCTACGGGAAGGTAGGTTCACGAACCGTCGGAAATTCCATGCCTGAAGGCGTACGCCACGGCCTGCGCGCGGTCCCGTACCGCTGTCTTGGCGAAAAGGTTGTTGATATGCGTTTTCACCGTCGCGGGGCTGACGAACAACCTTTCCGCGATCTCCGCGTTGGACAGTCCGGCGGCGATCAGCGCCAGCACCTCGGCCTCCCGCTGGGTCAACCCGTCGGGCAGCGCGGGGCGTTGGGCGGCCTTCGGCCCGGGCACCGGGCCGGGGGCGGGGGCGGCGGGCGCCGGCCCGGGGACGGCCGCCGCCGGGCCCGACAGCCGCTCCAGCAGCCGCAGTTGGACCTGCGGGGAGAGCCCGGCCGCGCCCGAGCGGACGTCGGCGACGGCCCGGGCGATCTCCTCCGCGCCGGCGTCCTTGGTCAGGAAGCCGCGCGCCCCGGCCTGCAGCGCGGAGAACAGCGAGTCGTCGTCGGCGTAGGTGGTGAGCACCACCACCTCGGTGCCGGGGTGCCCGGCGCGGATCCGGCGGGTGGCCTCCACCCCGTCGCAGCGCGGCATCCGCAGGTCCATCAGCACCACGTCGGGGGCGTGTTCGGCGACCAGCCGCAGCGCCTCCTCGCCGTCCGGCGCGGAGCCGACCACGGTGATGCCCGGCAGCAGGCCGAGCAGCATCACGATCCCCTCCCGCACCACGGTCTGGTCGTCGGCGACCACCACCCGGATCGGTCCGTCCGTCACGCCGGCACCCGCAGCAGCACGCGCCACCCTCCCTCGTCGGGGCCCGCCAGCAGTTCGCCGCCGAGCAGTTCCGCGCGCTCGCGCATCCCGAGCAGACCGTACCCGCTCCCGCTGTCCCCCAGCACGGGGTGCGCCCCGCGCGGGGCCGCGGAGTTGCGCACCCGCAGCTCCACCTCCTGCTCCCGGTAGGCGAGCCGGACGTCCACCCGGCCGCCGGGGGCGTGCTTGCGGGCGTTGGTCAGCGCCTCCTGGGCGACCCGGCGCACCGCCAGCCCGGCCTCGGCGGGCAGCGGCCGCGGGACGCCGTCGACGGTCAGTTCGGCCCCGGCCCCGGCGGCCAGCTCGGCCACGAACTCGGCGACGGGGGTGAACTCGCCGCGCAGCGCGGACAGCGCCTGCCGGGTCCCGGCCAGGCCGTCCTGCGCCATCCGCCGGGCGGCGACCACCCGTTCGCGGACCTCGGCCCGCTCGGCCCCGGCGTCCAGCATCAGCCGGGCCGCCTCCAGGTGCACCAGTTGCGCGGACAGGCTGTGCGCGAGCACGTCGTGGATCTCCCGAGCGATCCTGGCCCGTTCGGCGAGCGCCGCGCTCTCCGCCCGCGCGGCCTGCGCGGCCCGTTCCTGGGCGAGCAGGGCGCGCTGCGCGGAGCGGGCCTGGCTGTCCAGCCGCAGCAGGTAGCCGAGCAGGCCCATGCCGCCCGCGACGGCCAGCATGGCCAGCAGCGAGTCGTGCGAACCGAGGCCGTAACTCGCGATCGCCGCACCGGCGGTGGCCAGTCCGGCGGCCAGCGGCAGCCGGATCACCGCGAGCACCGCGAGCCCGCACCAGATCACCGAGGCCAGGGTGTCGGCCCCGCCCCCGTGGGCCAGTCCGGCGGTCGCCAGCAGTCCGGCGGCGCAGCCCAGCGCGGGCCACAGCCGCCGGGCCCGGCAGGCGAAGTACCAGCCGGTGAACAGGCCGGCCGCGGCCGTGATCCAGCCGATCGGCGGCAGCAACCGCCAGCCGGAGTACCGGTGTTCGGCGAAGGTGCCGAACACCACGGCGCCCAGCATCGCGGTCCGGCCGAAGAGGGACAGCGTGATCCGGGCCCGCGAACTGCGTTCCCTGATCGGGACGTCCCCGGCGGGCCACCGGGTCCAGCGTTCCAGTGTGCTCACCGGACGATCCTCTCAACAGCGGTGCCGCCGGATTCGGTCGGAGTCCGGCGGCGCCTTCGTGACGTGCCGTCAGGCGGCCAGGGCGTGCCCGCCGTCCAGCTGCCGGGCCCGCCACTGGACGGCCACCGAGCGGACCAGCAGCAGCAGGCCGAGCGAGAGCAGCAGCACGCTGCCGGACTGGTGGACGTGCAGGGCGACGCCCACGCCGAACCAGGCGGCCCGGACCAGGAGCGCGCCGACCCAGGCGAACGCGGTGGCGGTGGTGCCCCGGCTCCACAGCGAGCCGTCGGCCTCGCGCCAGATCCGCACCGTCCAGCCCCAGACGCAGCCCATCCCGGCGGTGGTGAGCAGCGAGCCCGCCACCAGCAGGACGGAGGCGGCCCGGTGGTCCGGGTCGATCAGCACCGGGTCGCGCAGCGCGACGGCGGCGAGCACCAGCGGGATCAGCCAGAAGCGGCGCTCGGTGTCCAGCCGGCGGGCCCGCAGCTGCCGGCCCACCACCAGGACGATCACGGCGACGGCGATCAGGACATCGGACAGGGCGGTCATCTCAGTGCCTCCAGGCGGGGGTGTTCTCGACACCCGGAACGCTACGGAGGACGGGCCGCCGGGTCCTCGGAGCGCGGGTTGATCCCGCACGCGGAAGGGCTCTCCACCCCAGGGTGGAGAGCCCTTCCGCACCGGCTCGCTCAGGCGTCGATCCGGGACCGGTCCAGGGTGGCCGCCGAGTCGACGATGAACTCGCGCCGCGGCGCGACGTCGTTGCCCATCAGCAGGTCGAAGGTCTTCTCCGCGGACTCCAGGTCGCCCAGGTTGATCCGGCGCAGGATCCGGAACCGCGGGTCCATGGTGGTCTCGGCCAGCTGGTCGGCGTCCATCTCGCCGAGGCCCTTGTAGCGCTGGATCGGGTCCTTCCAGCGCAGTCCCTTGCCCTGGAACTGCAGCAGCGTGCGCCGCAGTTCGGCGTCGGAGTAGGTGTAGTGGTACTTCTCCTGGCCGCGCTTGGGGTTGGTCAGCTCGATCCGGTGCAGCGGCGGCACCGCGGCGAACACCCGGCCCTGCTCGACCATCGGCCGCATGTAGCGGTGGAACAGCGTCAGCAGCAGGGTGCGGATGTGCGAGCCGTCGACGTCGGCGTCGGCCATGAAGATGACCTTGCCGTAGCGGGCCTGGTCGATGTCGAACGTCCGGCCCGAGCCCGCTCCTATCACCTGGATGATCGAGGCGCACTCGGCGTTCTTGAGCATGTCGCTCACGGACGCCTTCTGGACGTTCAGGATCTTGCCGCGGATCGGCAGCAGCGCCTGGAACTCCGAGTTGCGGGCCAGCTTGGCGGTGCCGAGCGCGGAGTCGCCCTCGACGATGAACAGCTCGCTGCGGTCCACGTCGTCGCTGCGGCAGTCGGCCAGCTTGGCGGGCAGCGAGGAGGTCTCCAGCGCGGTCTTGCGGCGCTGCGCCTCCTTGTGCTGCCGGGCCGCGACCCGGGTCCGGGCGGCCGCGACGACCTTCTCCAGCACCGCCCGGGCCTGCAGCTTCTCGTCCTTCTTGGCGGAGGTCAGGAACGCCTTCAGCTCCTTGGCGACCACCGCGGCGACGATCCGGTTGGCCGCCGAGGTGCCGAGCACCTCCTTGGTCTGCCCCTCGAACTGCGGCTCGGCCAGCCGGACGGTGATGACCGCGGTCAGGCCCTCCTGGGCGTCGTCCTTGGTGATGTCGTCCTCGGCGACCCGGAGCAGCTTGGCGGCCCGCAGCGCCTCGTTGACGGTCTTGGCGAGCTGCCGCTCGAAGCCGGTGACGTGGGTGCCGCCCTTGGGGGTGGAGATGATGTTGACGAAGGAGCGCTGGGTGGTGTCGTAGCCGGCGCCCCAGCGCAGCGCGATGTCCACCCCGAGCTCGCGGGTGACCTCGGTGGGGGTCATGTGCCCGAGCTCGTCGAGCACCGGGACGGTCTCCTTGAAGGTGCCCTCGCCGCGCAGCCGCAGCACGTCGGAGATCGGGCGGTCGGGGGCCAGGAACTCGCAGAACTCGCTGATCCCGCCGTCGTACCGGAAGGTCTCCTCGGCGACCTGCTCGCTCTCGGTGAGCCGCTCGTCGCGCACCACGATGGTCAGGCCGGGGACCAGGAAGGCGGTCTGCCGGGCCCGGCTGTGCAGCGACTCCAGCGAGAGCCGGGCGTCCTTGAGGAAGATCTGCCGGTCCGCCCAGTAGCGGATCCGGGTGCCGGTGCGGGTCTTGGCGAACTTGCCCCGCTTGGTCATCCCGCTGCCGGGCTCGAACTTCGCGTCCGGCCCCTCCCCCGCGTAGGCACCGGGGGTGCCGCGCCGGAAGCTGATCGCGTGGGTGGCGCCGGAGCGGTCCACCTCCACGTCCAGCCGGGCGGACAGCGCGTTGACCACCGAGGCGCCGACGCCGTGCAGACCGCCGGAGGCCGCGTACGAGCCGCCGCCGAACTTGCCGCCCGCGTGCAGCTTGGTCATCACCACCTCGACGCCGGACAGCCCGGTCTTGGGCTCCACGTCCACCGGGATGCCGCGGCCGTTGTCGCGCACCTCGACCGAGCCGTCCTGGTGCAGCAGCACCTCGATCCGGTCGCAGAACCCGCCCAGCGCCTCGTCGACCGAGTTGTCGATGATCTCCCACAGGCAGTGCATCAGGCCGCGGCTGTCGGTCGACCCGATGTACATGCCCGGCCGCTTGCGGACCGCCTCCAGGCCCTCCAGGACGAGCAGATGCCGCGCGGTGTAGTCGGACCCGCCCTCACCGGTCACCAGAGAGGACGGGCCGGTCTTTTCTCCACTCACGCTCTGCACTCCTCCATGACGTTGACGGACACCCCCGCATGCTCTCAGCAACTGAGATCCGGGTCGCTGAGGTCCGCGCTCCTTGTACGCGCTGCGCGAACAAGGTTCCCGCCCCGGGGGCGGTTCCCAGCCTGCCATCCCCTGCCGACACCACGGGTCCTGGCGGATCCGGGCGGCCGGGGAGGGCTGCGGAGCTGCTGCGATGCGGTTCAACGGGTTCCGGGACGGGGCTTATGCTCCAACCCAGCGGAGGATTATGCTACGCGGACCTCGCACCCCGGCCCGATCGGGCGTTCGAGGTGATCCGCCGGTCACGGGAATCGGCACGCATGAACCGCCGTTGTCCGGGGCACGTCCTCAACAACAAGACGACGGCAGAATCCTCAAAGAGAAAAGCCACGAGCGGGAACGAATTCGACCTGGTTGGATGTTGATCCTGGTACACAGCTCGTCGAGCTAGAGAAGAGGCGACGTGACTACTGTTCTGACCCCTGCGAGCCCGCTCACCGCGGCAGACCGCTGCGACCGTTGCGGCGCTCAGGCTTACCTGCGCGTCGTCCTCTCCAGCGGCGGAGAGCTGCTGTTCTGCGCCCACCACGGGCGCAAGTTCGAGCCCGAGCTCAAGAAGATCGCCGTGGAGATACACGACGAGAGCGACCGCCTCTCCGGCACGCCGGCGGTCGCGGAGGAGGGGGAGCGCTGACGCTCCCGCTGCTCTCCCGAGCTGCCCGGCTGCTCCTCAGAGCTGCCTGAACGGCCGGGTGGCCCACCCTTCCCAGGGGCGGGCCACCCGGCCGTGGCGTTTCCGCCCGGCCGCCGGTGCCCGGGCGCTCACAGCACGTTGTGCACGGCCTCCGAGACCGCCGCGATCCGGGTGTACACCCCGGGGTGGTCGGCCTCCGCGCAGCCCGCGCCCCAGGAGACCAGCCCGGCCAGCCGCCCCGCCACCAGCAGCGGCCCGCCGCTGTCGCCCTGGCAGGCGTCCCGGCCGCCCTGCGCCTCGCCCGCGCACACCATGGTGCGGGCGTCGTAGGCGCTGTCCGAGCCGCCCGGGTAGGCGTGCCCGCAGGTCTCGTCCGAGATGACCGGCACGGTGACCTGGCGCAGCGTGTTCGAGTAGCTGCCGTTGCCCCGGGTGTCCCCCCAGCCGAACACGGTGGCCGGGGTGCCCGGCGCGTACGGCTCGGTCTCGCCCGGGTTCACCAGTCCCAGCACCGGCCGGTCGTCCTGCGGCTCGGTCAGGGTGATCACCGCCACGTCCCGGGTGTTCGCGGTGAAGCTGTAGCCGGGGTCGATCCACACCCCGCGCACCGCCACCTCCCGCCCCGCGGTGCCCCGCAGGTCGTCCCGCCCGACGATCACCCGCAGCCCGGGCCGGTCGGTCGGACGGGCAGTGGTCTCGTCGTAGAAGCAGTGCGCCGCCGTGATCACCTTGGTCGGGCTGATCAGCGCCCCGCCGCAGAACTGCCCGGAGCGGGCCGAGCCGAACTGCTGCCGGCTGGCCAGCGCCACCATCCACGGGTGGTCGCCGGTGCTGGCCCCCGTCCCGCCGATGATCCGCCGCTGCGCGGCGGCCGGCCCGGCCGCGCCCAGCGCGATCAGCGGGGCGGGCAGGGCGGCCAGGGCGACGAGCGCGACCGCCCGGCGGCGGAGCAGCCGAGGCGCGAACGTGTCCAGGAAGGGCACCGGTTCTCCAGGGGGTTCGGCGGGGTTCGGGGCACGGGAGCGGGCGCCGCGCGGACCCGGGTCCGGCCGCCGTGCGGACGGGCCGCCGCTCCGTGCCGCGACAACCGGCCCAGCGTAGTCACCCGCTCACCCGCCGTGCCCGCCCCGCGGCCCCCCGCCACCCCATCGGGCGACCCCCGGACACGCGAACGGGCCCCTCCGCCGTGGCGGAGGGGCCCGTTCGCGTGACGTCTCGCGTGGCGTCCGGACCGGATCGGTCCGGGTGCCGGATCAGTCCAGGTAGTCGCGCAGCACCTGGGAGCGCGACGGGTGGCGCAGCTTCGACATGGTCTTCGACTCGATCTGGCGGATCCGCTCGCGGGTCACGCCGTAGACCTTGCCGATCTCGTCCAGCGTCTTCGGCTGGCCGTCGGTCAGGCCGAAGCGCATCGAGACCACGCCCGCCTCGCGCTCGGACAGGGTGTCCAGCACCGAGTGCAGCTGCTCCTGGAGCAGGGTGAAGGAGACCGCGTCGGCCGGGACGACCGCCTCGGAGTCCTCGATCAGGTCACCGAACTCGCTGTCGCCGTCCTCGCCGAGCGGGGTGTGCAGCGAGATCGGCTCGCGGCCGTACTTCTGGACCTCGATGACCTTCTCGGGGGTCATGTCGAGTTCCTTGGCCAGCTCCTCCGGGGTGGGCTCGCGGCCCAGGTCCTGGAGCATCTGGCGCTGCACGCGGGCGAGCTTGTTGATGACCTCGACCATGTGCACCGGGATGCGGATGGTGCGGGCCTGGTCGGCCATGGCGCGGGTGATCGCCTGCCGGATCCACCAGGTCGCGTAGGTGGAGAACTTGTAGCCCTTGGTGTAGTCGAACTTCTCGACCGCGCGGATCAGACCGAGGTTGCCCTCCTGGATCAGGTCCAGGAAGAGCATGCCGCGGCCGGTGTAGCGCTTGGCCAGCGAGACCACCAGGCGGAGGTTGGCCTCCAGCAGGTGGTTCTTGGCGCGGCGGCCGTCCTCGGCGATGATCTCCAGCTCGCGCTTGAGCTTCGGGGCGAGCTTGTCGGCCTGGCTCAGCTTGTCCTCGGCGAACAGGCCGGCCTCGATCCGCTTGGCGAGCTCGACCTCCTGCTCGGCGTTGAGCAGCGGGACCTTGCCGATCTGCTTGAGGTAGTCCTTGACCGGGTCGGCGGTGGCACCGGCCACTGCGACCTGCTGGGCCGGGGCGTCGTCCTCGTCGTCGTCCGAGAGCACGAAGCCCTGGTCGGTCTCCTCCTCGGCCTCGCCCTCCTTGCCGTCGCCGGGCAGGGCCACGTCCTCAAGGAGCTCCTCCTCGCCGATGACCTCCTCGTCGCCCTTGGCGCCGGGCTTGCCGGCCGCGGCGGTCTTCTTGGCGGCGGTCTTCTTGGCGGGGGCGGCGGCCTTCTTGGCCACCGCCTTCTTCGCCGGGGCGGCGGCCTTCTTGACGGCGGCCTTGGCCTCGGCGACGTCGATGCTCTCGACGACGGTGACCTCGGTGCTGGTCACCGAAGCGGAGACGGAGACGGGCGGGGCGATGTTCGCCGCAGGGGCGATCCGCACCGGGGGCTTGGTCTGGGCGACCGGCGTGCGGGTGGTGACCGCCTTGGTCGCGGTGCGCTTGGTGGTGCTCTTGGCCGCGACGCTCTTGCGCTTGGCGCCGGCCGGCTCGGCCGCGCTGACCATCAGCTCCACCCCCTCCTCAATCAGCACCTGGTTGAGGCTGCGCATGACGTTCTTCCACTTGGTGACCGGGATCTGGTCCGCCTCGAACGCGTGGCGCACGTCGTCACCGGCGATCTGCCCCTGGGCCTTGCCCCGCTCGATGAGCGCCAGCAGTGCCGCGGACTCGGCGATCTCGGGGGGAAGCGAACGGGATGTGCTGGCCGACACGAACAACCTCTCGGACGATGAGTGGACACGAACCCGCACCGACCGGCCCGACTGCTCGGGCTCGGGCGGGGAGGACGGTGACCGGGGTCTGCAGGACGGCAGCAGCGCCGCGGACCAACACAGCCAGCTGGCTTGTGGTGATATTCCGGAGCTGCTTCCGCTCCGTACACATCGCTGCCGCCACTCAAGTGTTACGCATGCCCGTCGTGGCGCCCGTCACACCACCCGGCGGCCGGTGCGGGCTGCCCCGAGCGGCCTATCCGCGGGGCGCCTCCGGTCCCCCGCCCGGCCCCTTCCGAACCCTTCCCGACCCTTCCGCCTCCTCCACCCCTTCCGGCCCTTCCGGCCCCTCCGGCCCTTCCGGCTCTGCGGCGGGGGCGGGAGGCCGGGGGCCGGGGGTCGGGGCGGGCCCGGAGCGCCGATGGCCCCCCGGCTGCGCGGGTGGGGCAGCAGAAGGGCCATCCGGTCGGAGCGGCGGTCGGGGTGGACCGCTCAGTGCTCGCGCGGTGCGGGGACGGAGTGCTCGACCTCCGGGTGGACGGTGAGCAGCGCCCGGACGGCGGCCTCGGCGGCGGTGCCGTCACCGGTGCCGAGCGCGTCCACCAGCCGGGCGTGCAGGCTGACCGCCGACTCGGACGGGCGCTCGCAGGTGGTGCCGGAGCCGCCGGAGACCTGGAGCGCGCCGGCCACGATCCCGGACAGGTGCTCCAGCATCCGGTTCCCGGCCATCTGCAGCAGCAGCCCGTGCAGCTCGGCGTCGGCCCGGGAGTAGCTGACCAGGTCGCCCTGGCTGCCGGCCTGGCCCATGATCTCGGTCAGCTCGACCAGCCGGTGCTGGACGTCCTCCCGGCCGTGCCCGGCGGCCAGCCGGGCGGCCAGCGGCTCGATCGCCCAGCGCAGCTCGAACAGCTCGCGGCGCTGCTCGTCGCGCTGCGGGCCGAAGGCGCGCCACTCGATGATGTCGGGGTCCAGCAGGTTCCAGTCGCTCACCGGGCGGACCCGGGTGCCGACGTTCGGCCGGGCCGAGACCAGGCCCTTGGCCTCCAGCACCCGGAGCGACTCGCGCACCACGGTGCGGGAGACCTCGAAGCGCTGGCCGATCTCCTCCGGCACCAGCGGGCGGTCGGCGCCCAGGTCGCCGGAGACGATCATCTGGCCGAGCTGCTGGACCAGCTGGCCGTGCAGGCCGCGGCCGCGGCTGCTGGTGGTCTTCCGACCGACCCGGGAGAGGTCGTTCTCCGCCCCCTCCCAGCGGGGGGCGGGCGGGGTGGGGCGGTCGGCGTACGGGAAGCGGTCCAGCTCGGAGGCGGAGATCGACTCGGCCTGGCGAGCGGCGGTCACGGTGGGGTGCGCAAGGGTACTCACGCCATCCTTTGTCGGCGATCGGCGGAGCCGCCTTGAGCATTCTCCTGAAAAGCACACGAAAGGGTGATCGACCGTGTCTGGATAATTGACTTCTTATCAGTCGTAAATGCTCATACCGGTCATCCCTTGCCGTTTCCCCCGGCCGTTCCTCCCGCCCCCGCTGTCACACCGTCAGGGCCCCTCCGGGTGCCCCTCCCCCGGCCCTCCGCCCGCCGGGGTCACAGGCTCCGGCGGCGCAGCTGGGCCAGCACCGCGGCCAGCACCAGCAGGGCGGCGGGGGCGAGCAGCGCGGCCAGCACCACGCCGTCCAGCGCGCCCGCGGTCCGGTCGGCGGCGTCGCGGACCCAGTCCAGGCCGTACTGGAAGGGCAGCAACTCCCTTACCCAGAGAGGCCAGTTGCGTCCCGTGCGGTGCAGCAGCAGACCGGCGGTGGGCTCCAGCAGGGCGGGCAGCGCGCCGGTCAGCAGGATGCCGACGACGGCACTGCGCACCAGCGAGGTGATCAGCAGGCCCGCCCAGCCGCCCGCCACCGCCACCGCCAGGAACGCCGCCAGCGGACGGCCGATCCCGCCCGTCGCGAACGGGGCGGCGGGCAGGCCGGACGGGTCGAACAGGGCCGAGGCGTCCACCCCGGCGGGCAGCACGAGCCGCGCCGCGAGGGCGTTCACCCCGAGGGTGAGCGCGGCCAGCAGGAGCGCCGCCGCGCCCACCACCAGCGACTTGGCCAGCAGCGCGGCCAACCGGCGGCCCACGGTCACCCGCGAGGCGGGCAGGCCGGGCCAGCGGGTCTCGTTGCCGTAGGCCAGCGCGCCGAGCACCGCCGCGGCGAGCGCGGTCAGCGGCAGCGGCAGGACCGGCACCACCGCCGCGAGCGACCGCACCGCGTCCGGCACCGCCAACTCCCCGGCCGGCAGCCGGGTCGCGGTGAACACCGCCGCCGCCGCGTTCAGTACCAGCGCGCCCGCGACCACCACCCACGTGCTGCGCACCCCGCGCAGCCGACGCACCTCACTCGCCACCACCCGCACGGTCACTCACTCCCGTTCTCGTCGTCGGCGGCGCCGCTGTGCGCCGCTCCTCGCGGATCCGCCGCGTCCGCACCGGCGGGCGGCTCCCCGCCCGGCTCCCGCGAGCGCCCCGCCGGTGCGGCCGGGCGCAGGCCGGTGGATCCCGCCGACCAGGGGCGCCCCGGGAAGGGGTGCACGGGAGCGGGGTGCTGCCCGACTCCCCTGATCCGGGCGGGCGTCAGCAGTTCCGCGTCGGTCGGGTTGGCCGCCAGGTGCTCGGCGTCGACCACCCCCCGCCCGGGCTCCGGCCCGGCCGCCCCTGACCCCGTCGGACGGGCCGTCGGGCGCACCGTCGAACGGGCCGCCGCCGGGCGGG
>NZ_JBSGET010000079.1:0-38353 GCF_053603035.1 Kitasatospora sp. NPDC004272
AACGAAGCCGACAAATCCCGTTGAGGACCCGAGGTCAGTCAGGAGGTGGGTCAGACCTGCCCGGGAACCGCTCATGAACATCCTCACTGTCAGGAGACGTTGACGTTGACGTCGTCGAGGACGAAGGAGGTCTGCTTGGTGTAGTCCTCGGCGCCGGTGAACTTCAGCGTGACGCTCTGGCCCGCGTAGCCGGCCAGGTTGAAGGTGCGCTGCTGGTAGCCGGTGGCGGCGTTGGTGTTGTTGTAGCCGGCGAGGGTGGTGCCGTTGGCGGTGACGGTGAGGGTGTCGAAGGCGCTGGTGCTGGAGGCGGCGCTGTCGATGTGCAGCCAGAAGCTCAGCGTGTAGGCGGCGCAGCCGGCCGGGAGGGTGACGGTCTGGGCGAGGGTGTCGGTGGTGGTGGTGCCGTAGCCGTCGAGCCAGGCGTCGTAGCTGCCGCTGTGGGCGGGCTCGCTGCTGCTGGAGTTGATGGTGCTGGTGCCGTTGCTGTTGGTCTCGGTCCAGCCGGAGGTGGAGCCGGTCTCGAAACCGGGGTTGGTGATCAGCTGGGCGGCGGTGCAGCCGGTGCCGCCGCCCGTGCCGCCGCCGGTGCCGGTGCCGCTGCTCTGGGCGAGCCAGGCGGTGGCGTTCAGGGCGAGGGCGGCGTCGGTGCCGGCCGGGTCGTTCCAGCCGTTGTAGAGGGTGTTGCCGGACTGGCCGGTGCCGTCGTCGATCGGGGAGGAGTCGCCCCAGATGGCGACCCGGCCGCTGCCGAAGGTGGAGGTGACGAAGGCGGCGCCGGTGTTGCCGCTGTAGCCGGTGCGGTAGAGCAGGCCCTTGACGGCGGGGTTGTCGGCGGGCTTGAGGGTGAAGGTGGTGCCGTTGCGGATGATCGAGCCGGTGACCTTGCCGAAGGAGCCGTTCAGCACCGGGTCGGTGGTGTCGGTGATCGCGCGCGGGTTGTCGGTGGTGATGTTCAGCAGGTCGACGGAGAAGCCGAACGGGTCGGTGTTGTCGACGCTGTTGGTGGTGAGCAGGTCGTTGATGATCGCCGGGGAGTCCCAGCCGTCGTTGTTGCGGTCGCTCTGGGTGTGGTCGGAGATCAGGAACAGGCCGCCGCCGTTCTGGACGAACTTCATCACGGCGGTCTTCTCGGCGTCGCTGAGCTTGACGTTGGGCTCGGGGAGCACGAACTCGTCAAAGTTGGCGAGGTCGAGCGCGCCGCCGGTGCCGTAGGTGATGGTGTTGCCGGCCGGGAGGGTCTTGAGGCTGTAGTTGCCGGTCTTCTGCAGGGCGACGCCCCAGGCGGAGATCGCGCCGGTCCAGGAGGTCTCGGTGCTCGGGTTGGCGTTCTGGGTGAGCGGGTCGGGCTGGCTGGTGGAGATGATCCAGTCGGCGTTCCCGGCGGTCTCGCCCTTGCTGTTGTCGAACAGCACCCGCTTGGGCGCGGTCACGGCGGTGGTGGCGGCGGTGGCGGTGCCGGCGGTGGTGGCGGTGGTGGCCGCCGAGGCGGGGTGCGGCTGGACGGTCGCGGCCGTGGCGGCGAGCACCAGGCCGGCCGCGGCGAGGGCGGCCGGGCGGACGGCCTTCGAAGCCCTGATCATCTGTCAATCTCCTCGTACCGTGGGAGGGGAGCGGCACAGACGTGCTGCGCTACGCGCGTAGGCGCACCGGCACGGTCCCATGGTGAGGTAAGCGGGGCTTGAACGGAACACGTCGACTCGGCGGAGTCCCGCTCGGTGTCGCCGCACGGAGCGACCAGCTGTGCGATGACGCACCATCAGGTGACCCGACCTCACGTACCGGACGTGCGGAGCCGGGAGTTGCCGCGCTCTTGCCAAAGTCCTGGGCGGCTTGTTTGGTGGAGGTCCGATCCGGCCGACGGGGTGCCGGTCGCGGAGGGGGACGCATGCGCGCGAGGGAGCTCGGGTACGCGGTGTCGGAGGAGCCGGCGATCTCGTTCGCCGCCACCGCACAGGCGGTCGCGGAGCGGCGGAGCGACCGGTGGAGACGCCGCGTCCTGCTGGCCTGCTATCCGGTTCTCGCCGCGGCGGCCACCTGGCTGGGATTCGCAACGAAGCCGGAAAACGGAATCGGCGCGTTCCTGGCGGCGGGCCTGCTCCTCCCCCTGCTGCTGGGCGCCCGCTCCATCGGGGAGAGGTACAAGCGCAGGGCGCTCCTGGAGAATGGCCCGTGGCAGGTCTGGCCGGTGCGGATGGAGCTGTACAAGGGGAACGCGTACAGCCCCAGGAGGGTGGTCCTGCTCCGCCCGGACGGCAGTGCGGAGCGGGCGTTCAAGGCGAAGGTGCCGGAGTCGGTGTGGCTCGGGTACACGGACGGGCTGGGACTGCTGTGGTTCTGCGGGGACCTGCGGTTCGGCGGGGTGATGGCGACCCCGGGGGGCTCCGCGCCCTGGTCCGCGGAGGTGATCGAGGAGGAGACCCGCGAGAGCGGACGACCCGACGAGGAGTCGCTCGTCGGCGACCTGGCCCGGGAGGCCATGCGGTCCGCCTTCCGGGAGTGGCTGGCCTGACGACGCTCCCGGACGCGTCGGCTCCGCCAGCACGGCAGCCCCGAAAGGGTGGGGTGCCCGCCGCGGCGCTCAGGCGTCGTCCGCGGCGGGCACCCCGTGGGGCGGTCCGGTCCACCAACCGGCCGCCCCCGTCAGGGGGTCGGGCTCACTGCGCGGTCAGCCGGAAGGACTGCGCGGAGCCGCCGGTGCAGGTCCACTGCTGGAGGCGGGCGCCGTCCGCGGTGGAGACGTCGGTGACGTCCAGGCACTTGCCGCTGTTGCGGTTGACCAGGGTCCAGCTGCCGTTGGCCTGCTGGACCGGCTTGAACTGCTGGTTGGCGCCCGAGGACCACTGCCAGGTCTGGAGCTTGGCCCCGTCGGCGGTGGCGGCCCCGGTCACGTCGAGCACCTGGGCGGTCGCGGCGGCGTTGCGGTTGGTGATCCGGTAGTAGCCGCTGTCGGTGGGGGTGAACTGCCACTGCTGGTTGGCGCCGGTGCCGCAGGCCCACTGCTGGACGGCGGTGCCGTTGGCGGTGCCCCAGCCGGTGGCGTCCACGCACTTGCCGGAGTTGGCGTTGGCCAGGGCGTACCAGGCCGCGGTGTCGATGCTCCCGCCCGTGCCCCCCGTGCCGCCGCCGGTGGGCGTGCCGGGCCAGGTGAAGGTGGCGACCGCGCCGGCCGGGAGGTCGTAGACCAGCGAGCGTCCGCCGTCGCTGATCGAGAAGTGCTGCGAGCCGCCGGTGGCGTTGAGCACCACCGCGCCGCGCGAGCCGTCCGGGTTCAGGAAGGCGACGTCCTGCAGGCCGCCGCTGCCCTGGCTGGTGGAGCCGATCCGGTGGGCACCCGGCCGGACGAACTTGGAGACGTGGCCGAGCACGTAGTACTCGGCGTTCTTGCTGTACGTGCCGCCCGCGACCTCCAGCACGCCGTTGCAGGTGGTGGAGCAGTTGCCGTACTGCGGGCCGCCGTTGGCGTCCAGCGCGACGTTCCACAGCACGGCGGTGCGGCCGCCGCTGCGCAGGTTGCGGATGATCAGGTTCTCGGTCTGCCACTTCAGCGTGTTGCTGAAGGTCTGCGCCGGGGTGGCCGAGTCGGTGCCGGTGCACTCGGTGAAGAACACCGCCTTCCCGGTGTTCGCGACCTGCTGTTCGGCCTCGGGCTGGCCGCCGTAGCAGTGGAACGCGGCGCCCTTGAGCCGGGCCACCGAGGCGTCCTGGGAGAGCACGCCCAGCGGGAACGAGGTGTCGTCCCAGTTGTGGTCGTACGCGTAGAGGTCGGTGGGCAGGCCCGCTGCGGTCAGCTTGCCGTCCAACACCTTGATGAAGTCGGCCTGTTGGGCGGCCGTCATCCCGGTCGAGGGGTAAGTGGTCTGGAACTTGGGCTCGTTGGCCACCGTCAGGTCGCTGATCGGGGCGCCCGCCGCGCCGTACGCCTGGATCGCCTTGACCAGGTAGTCGGCGAAGTCCCCGTAGTTCTCCGGCTTCAGGCTGCCGCCGTTCAGCGAGTTGGAGGTCTTCATCCAGGCGGGCGGCGACCACGGGGTGCCCATGATCCGGATGTTCGGGTTGACGGCGCGGGCCTGGTTGATCGCGGGCAGGATCTCCTGCTGGTCGCGGGCGATCGAGAACGAGCCCCTGGTGTCCTCGTACGAGTAGAACGGCAGGTGGGAGACGAAGTCGGAGGCGCCGAGCGGCTGGCGCAGGTAGTTGAGGCCGATGCCGCCGCCCGCGGTGGAGAACAGGTCGTTCATCAGGTTGGCCCGGGTGGTCGCGGAGAGCCCGGCCACCAGGTGGGCGGAGGACTCGGTGAACGCGGCGCCGAAGCCGACCAGCGGCTGCTGGACGTCGGCCGCGTTCACCGCGATGTCCTGCGCCTGCGGGGCGGTGGCGGAGAACGGGACGGAAGCGGCCTGCGCCAGGCGGCTGTTGCCGTCGGCGGTGGTGATCCAGACCTGGGCGGTGGTGTCGGCCGCCTGGGCGGCCGTTCCGCCGGCGGTGGCCAGGCCGGCGGCGGCCAGCGCGAGGGCCACGGCGAGGCGGACGGGGCGGTGCGGTCCGTGCATGGGACTGCTCCTCGTGGGGGGTGGGGGTGTTGGCACTACGGGGCACTACGGGGTGCTGCGAGATGGGGCGGTGCGGGGTGCTGCGGTGCGGGGTGGGGCGGTACGGGGTGGGGCCCGCGGGGCATCGGGTGCTTCGCGGGTCGGCAGGGGTCAGCGGTAGAGCCGGACGTCCGCGAGGCTCCACCAGCCGGGCGCGGCGGCCGTGCCGGTGATCCGCAGGTAGCGGGCCCGGGTGTCGCGCGGCAGGTCGACGGTGGTCAGCTGGCCGGCGCCGGCGCCGGTGGCGAGGGGGCGCCAGCGGGTGCCGTCCTCGCTCGCCTCGATCCGCCAACCCCGGGCGTAGTCACCGGTGTTGTCGCCGCTGTCGAGGGCGATCCGGTCGAAGGCGGTGCGCCGTCCGAGGTCGATCCGCAGATACTGGCCGGGGGCCTGGGCCTGGCCGGTGCTCCACCGGGTGGAGGCGTCCGCGTCGATCGCCAGCCGGGCGTCGGCGGCGGCCGGCTGGGCGGTGGCGGTGGCGCCGGTGAGCGGCACCTCGCGCCGGTCCGGCTTCGGCGCACCGGACTTCGGCCAGCGGAAGGTGGCGAGCGCGCCGCCGGGCAGGGTGTACTCGAAGCTCTGCCCGCCGACCGCGACGGCGAAGTCGCGCGGCGCGTCGTTCTCGTTGTGCACGACCAGCACGGTCGACCCGTCCGGGTCGGTGAACGCGACGTCGGTCACCTGCCCGTTCCAGCCCGGCGTTCCGAAGCTGGTGCTAGCGATCCGGACGGCGCCGGGGCGGACGAACTTCGACAGGTGGCCGATGGTGTAGTACTCGGCGCCGGTGGTCACGTTGTGGTCGTCGTGCACGGTCAGCAGCGCGGTGCAGGTGCCGCAGCCGCCGTTGTGCGGGCCGTCGTGCTCGTCCAGTGCGATGTTCCAATTGAGCACGGACTTGGCCCAGTTGCGGGTCGCGCCGACGGTCAGGTTGCGGGCGTGCCAGGTGAGCGTCCCACGGAAGGTCTGTGCGGGGGTGTCGTCGGGGCCGTGCGAGCCGGAGCACTCGGTGAACCAGATGCCCTTGTCCGGGTGCGCGTCGTGCAGCGCGCTCTGCGCGGACGGGTCGCCCGCGTAGCAGTGGTAGGCCGTCCCGGCCAGCCACTTGGCGGCGTCGCCGTCCAGCAGCCGGTAGGGGTAGTCGGTCTCCGGGTCCTCGCCGGGCGGGGTGTTGCGGACGTCGTCGGGGTGGGTGGCCCAGTTGTGGTCGTACCCGAGGATCTTCGTGCGCGGGCTGGCCTTCTTCAGCAGCGGCCCGAGCGCCTCGATCACCTTCTCCTCCTGCTCGGCGGTCAGGTCGGTGCCCGGGTAGGCGTTGGGCTTGCGGTTCTGCGGCTCGTTCTGCACGGTCAGGTAGTCCACCGGGACGCCCGCCGCCGCGTACGCCTGCACGAACTTCACCAGGTAGCGGGCGTAGGCGTCGTAGACCGCCGGGTCGTCCTTGAGCTTGCCCTCCAGCAGTGAGTCGCCGGTCTTCATCCAGGCCGGCGGGCTCCACGGCGTCGCCACCACGGTCAGTTCCGGGTCGAGCTGCCGGGCCCGGCGCAGCAGCGGGAGGATCTGCCGTTCGTCGTGGGCGATCGAGAAGTGCGCCAGCGCGAAGTCGCTCTGCCCGGCGGGGACGTCGTCGTAGGTGTAGTGCGCGGCGGCGGCGGTGAAGTCGGAGGAGCCGATCGGCTGGCGCAGCATGCTGATGCCGATCCCGTCGGCGGGGTCGAAGAGGCGGCGCAGCGCGGCGTCCCGGTCGGCCGGGGGCAGCGAGCTCAGCACGGCGGCGGCGGAGTCGGTGACCGAGGCGCCGAAGCCGTCCATCCGCTGGAAGGTCTGCGTCGGGTCGACGGTGATGGTGGCGCGGGCGGAGGCGCCCCGGTGGAACGCCACCGAGGGGCGCTGGTGCAGCAGTTCGGCGCCGTCCGGGGTGGTGACCCAGACCTCGACCCCGGCGGCGGGCCGGTGCGGGGGCGCGGGGGCGGCGCCCGCCAGGCCCAGGGTCAGGGCGGCGGCGGTGGCGGCGCCGAGCACGCGTCGGTACATCGGATTCCTCTCCCCATGGCTTCATGACGTCACGTCTTCATGAAACAAAATGAAACATTTCTGCAATCCGCGCAGTGCGTTCAGGAAACGGCACCGGCTTTCCCCGTGTCAAGATTCATGCACGCCTTACGAGTTGGGAGATGTAAGATCGCTTCCATGAAACGAAACAATGAAACACATGGGTAGGCCGAAGTCCGCGCGGGTCACCGTCCGGGAGATCGCCGCCGCCGCCGGGGTCTCCCCCGCCACCGTCTCCCGCGTCCTCACCGGTCAGGCCACCGTCTCCGAACGGACCGAGGCCGCCGTCCGCGACGCGATGGAACGCCTCGGCGCCCCCGGCCCCCACCCCGCCGCCGCCGCCAAGCGGACCGCCCGGCCCGGCGCCGTCTTCGTCCGCTGCCCCTACCTGCTCACCGACTACTTCGGCACCATCGTCACCGCCGTCGCCGAGGCGCTCGACCGGCACGGCCGGGAACTGATCCTCAGCGCGGGCAGCTCCGCCCAGCACAACGGGGCCCTCGCCGGGCTCCCCCGCCGCCGCGACCTCGCCGGGGCGCTGCTCGTCCTCCCGGTCGAGGACGGCGCCGAACTGGAGCAACTGCGCCGCCAGGACTTCCCGTTCGTCGTCATCGACCCGCGCACCCCCGTCCCCCGCGACATCGCCGCCGTCTCCGCCTCGCACTTCACCGGCGCCCGCAACCTCACCGCCCACCTGGTCGCCCTCGGCCACCGCCGGATCGGCTTCATCAACGGCCCGGAGGACTGGCTCGCCTCCGCCTCCCGCTTCGCCGGCCACACCGCGGCCCTCGCCGAGGCCGGCGTCCTGATCCCGCCGGAGCTCGTCACCAGCATCGAACCCACCAGCGACTGGGGCCACACCGCCGCCGGCCGCCTCCTCGACCTCCCCGACCGCCCCACCGCCCTGGTCGCCTTCAACGACAAGGCCGCCATCGGCGCCCTCCGCGCCGCCCACGTCCGCGGCCTGCGCGTCCCCCTGGACCTCTCCGTCGTCGGCTTCGACGACGAGTACCTCAGCCGCACCTCCGTCCCCGCCCTCACCACCGTCCGCCAACCCCTCGAAGAACTCGGCGGCCTGGCCGTCAGCCTCCTCCTCCGCCTCCTGGAGGGCACCGCCGTCGAAGCCCTGCACGTCGAACTCGCCACCGAACTCATCGTCCGCGACTCCACCGGCCCGGCGCCGGACGCCCTCCGGCGGGGACGACCGTGAACTGACGGCCCGTCAGGAAGCTGCCGTGTTTGCCGATCCGCGGACGGGTCACCCGATGCCGGGAGCGAACCGAACCGGGGGCGGCCCCGGGCGGGCGCCCCTCGTGTCAGGAGGCAGAGCATGTCCAGCGGTCTGATCGTGGCGGTCGTCGTGATCGTCCTGGTGGTGGCGGCGCTCGGCGCGTTCGCCTTCCACCGCCACCAGCAGCAGCACCCCAGCCTGAGCCGCCGGTTCGGGCCCGAGTACGAGCGCACCGTCGCCCGGCACGGCGGCGACACCGCCGCGGCCGAGCGCGAGCTCGCCGAGCGGGTGGAGCGGCACCGGGAGTTGACCCTGACCCCGCTGAGCGCGGCCGAGCGTGCGCGGGCCGAGGAGCAGTGGGCGCAGGTGAAGGCGCGCTTCGTGGACGATCCCCGGCAGGCGCTGGCCAACGCGGAGGCGCTGCTGGCCCGGGTGGCCCGGGACCGCGGCTACCCGGACTCCGACGTGGACGCGCAGATCGACACCATCTCGGTCGACCACGGCGAGCACGTCGAGTCCTACCGGACGCTGCGCGCGCTCTCCCGGCCGGACGGCACCGCAGGCTCCTCGGCGACCGAGGAGCAGCGCGCGGCCCTGGTCCGGGCCCGGGAGCTGTTCACCGCGCTGGTCGGCGGCGGCGAGCCGGAGCGCGTCCCCGCCCGCCGGACGGCCGGGGCCGGAACGCCGTCCGCCGGGCGGGTGCCGACCCAGCACGGGCACCACGCCTGAGCCCCCGCCGGAATCCCCCGCCGCCCCACCGTTCCCCGAGGAGGAGGACAGCATGACCACCAACGACCGCGCCACCGACCACACCACCGACCGCGCGCCCGGCAAGGGCCCGAACCCCGCCCGAGGCCGCTTCGTCTCCACCACCGGCCCCACCACCGGCACCGGCACCGGCACCGGCACCGGCACCGGCACCGGCACCAACAACGGCCCCACCACCGGCACCGGACAGGACCTCGGCCCGGCGCCTTCGACCGGCTCCCCCCGCCCCGCGCCCGTGCCCGCCCCGGCGCCGGCCTCCGAGCGGGCCGACGTCCTCGACTCCGCCCTCGACCCCGCCACCGCCGACCTGTCGAAGGCCGCCGTCCCCGCCCGCCCGCGCTCCACCGCCGGGAACCCGTCCGCCGGGAGCGACACCGACCCGCTCCTGCCGCCGGAGCTCACCTCCCGGCTGACCGGCCGGCTCGACCACGCGGTGGGCAGCTTCGTCGACGACCCGGACCAGGCCGTACGGGAGGCGGACGAGGCCCTGGACGAGACGGTCCGCGAACTGACCGGCCGCCTGCAGGAACGCCGTGCCTCGCTGCGCGACGCCTGGCGGACCGACGGCGACCGGTCCCCCGCCGACGCCCCCTCCCGCACCGAGGACCTGCGCCTGTCCCTGCGTGCCTACCGCGACCTGCTGCAGCACCTGCTCGCGGCCTGACCCCGCCGTCCCCTCCCGGGAGCGACGGCAACGGCGAAGGGCCCGACCACCGCACGGGTGGTCGGGCCCTTCGCCGCAACGGACCGGAAGCGGCCGGGAGCGGCCGGAGCCAACCGAACCCGACCGGAGCCGACCGGGAGCGGCCGGAACGGCTACCCGACCGACGAGTACGCGATGATGCCGCGCCGCATGCCGTCGACCGCCTTGCGGGCGGTCTTGCGCAGGTCGGCGTTGTCGCCCGCCGCGTCCTGGATCTGGCCGAGGACGTCGATCAGCTGCTTGGTCCAGCGGACGAAGTCGCCGGCCGGCATCTCGGCGTCGCGCAGCACGGCGTCGAGGTCGTGGCCGAGCGCCCAGCGGTAGGCCGTCCAGGCGAAGCCGAGGTCGGGTTCGCGCTGGCCGACGCCCTCGGCGGTGGAGATCTTGTGCTGCTCCTCCAGGTCGTCGAGCCGGCTCCAGATCCGGACCATCTTGCCGAGCGCGTCCTTGGCGCCGCCCTCGGGGACGCGCGGGGCGGTCGCGTCGTCGGACTGGCGGGCCTCGTAGACCAGCGCGGAGGCGCAGGCGGCGAGTTCGGCGGCGGCCAGGCCGTCCCAGACGCCCTCGCGGATGCACTCGGAGGCGAGCAGGTCGAGTTCGCCGTAGAGCCGGGCGAGGCGCTTGCCGTCGGCGGTGACGGTGTCGGCGCTGAGGTAGCCGAGGTCGGCGAGCAGGCCGCAGACCCGGTCGAAGGTGCGGGCGATGGTGTGGGTGCGCGAGCGCATCCGGCGTTCGAGGAGTTCGGTGTCGCGGTGCAGGCGGTGGTAGCGCTCGGACCAGCGGGCGTGGTCCTCGCGCTCGTCGCAGCCGTGGCAGGGGTGCTGGCGCAGGGCGGTGCGCAGCCGGCTGATCTCGGGGTCGTCGGCGGCGGCGGCGCGGCCCTTGCGGTGGCGCTCGGGTTCGAGGTGGCCGGCCTTGGTGCGCAGCGCGGAGGCGAGGTCGCGGCGGGACTGCGGGCTGCGCGGGTTGAAGGACTTGGGGATGCGCATCCGGTCCACGGCGGCGACGGGGTACGGGAAGTCGATCATCGCGAGGCGCTTGACCTGGCGTTCGGCGGTGAGCACGACAGGGCGCGGCCCGTCCTGGAAGTCGGGGTGCCTGGGGCCGCCGCGGCTGTGCCCGTTGCGGCTGACCGGCGGCAGGCCGGGGTCGAGGACGAGCGCGAGGCCGGCGAACTTGCCGGTCGGGACGTGGATGATGTCGCCGGGCTTGAGCTGTTCGATCGCCTCGACGGCGGCGTTCCGGCGCTGGCTGGAGCCTTCCCGGGCGAGCGCGTTCTCGCGGTCCTTGAGGTCGCGGCGCAGCTGCATGTACTCGTCGAAGTCGCCCAGGTGGCAGGTCATCGACTCGCGGTAGCCCTCCAGGCCCTCCTCGTTGCGCTGCACCTGGCGGGCGATGCCGACCACCGAGCGGTCGGCCTGGAACTGCGCGAAGGAGGTCTCCAGCAGTTCCCGGGAGCGGTGCCGCCCGAACTGGCCGACCAGGTTGACGGCCATGTTGTAGGAGGGGCGGAAGGAGGACTTGAGCGGGTAGGTGCGGGTGCCGGCCAGGCCGGCCAGCGCCTCCGGGTCGAGGCCGCGCTGCCACAGGACCACGGCGTGGCCCTCGACGTCGATGCCGCGGCGGCCGGCCCGGCCGGTGAGCTGGGTGTACTCGCCGGGGGTGATGTCGGCGTGGGTCTCGCCGTTCCACTTGACCAGCTTCTCCATGACCACCGAGCGGGCGGGCATGTTGATGCCGAGGGCGAGCGTCTCGGTGGCGAAGACCGCCTTGACCAGGCCCTGGACGAACAGCTCCTCGACGACCTCCTTGAACCGGGGCAGCATGCCGGCGTGGTGGGCGGCGATGCCGCGCTCCAGGCCGTCCAGCCACTCGTAGTAGCCGAGGACGTGCAGGTCCTCGTCGGGGATGTCGCGGCAGCGCTCCTCGACGAACTGGCGGACCTTGAAGCGGTCGGCGTCCCGGTTCAGCCGCAGGCCGGAGTTGAGGCACTGCTGGACGGCGGCCTCGCAGCCGGCCCGGCTGAAGATGAAGGTGATCGCGGGCAGCAGGCCCTCGGCGTCGAGCCGGTCGATCACGTCGACCCGGTTCGGCGTCCAGACCCGGCCGGGGCGGCCGGCGGGCATCGAGCGGCCGCGGCCGCGGGCGAACCGGTCGCGGCCGCGGTCGGCCTCGGAGCGGGCGAGCCGGACGAGTTCGGGGTTGACCGCCTTGGCGGGGTTCTTCAGGCTGCCCTTGGGGCGGCCGTCCCGGTCGGGGCTGGCGAACAGGTCGTACATCCGGTTGCCGGCCATCACGTGCTGCCAGAGCGGGACGGGGCGGTGCTCGGAGACGATCACCTCGGTGCCGCCGCGGACGGTGTCCAGCCAGTCGCCGAACTCCTCGGCGTTGGAGACGGTCGCGGAGAGCGACACCAGGGTCACCGACTCGGGGAGGTGGATGATGACCTCCTCCCAGACCGCGCCGCGGAACCGGTCGGCGAGGTAGTGCACCTCGTCCATCACCACGTAGCCGAGGCCGTCGAGGGCGTTGGAGCCCGCGTACAGCATGTTGCGCAGGACCTCGGTGGTCATCACGACGACCGGCGCGTCCCCGTTGACGGAGTTGTCGCCGGTGAGCAGGCCGACCTTGGCCTGGCCGTAGCGCTTGACCAGGTCTCCGTACTTCTGGTTCGACAGCGCCTTGATCGGCGTGGTGTAGAAGCACTTGCGGCCGCCGGCCAATGCCAGGTGCACCGCGAACTCGCCGACGATGGTCTTGCCGGAGCCGGTGGGGGCGGCGACCAGGACGCCCTTGCCCTCCTCCAGCGTGCGGCAGGCGCGGAGCTGGAAGTCGTCGAGCGGGAAGTCGTACAGCTGCCGGAAGCCGTACAGGGCGGTGGCCTGCTCCTTGGCGCGCTCGCGCGAGGCGGCGTAGCGCTCGGCGGGGCTGAGCTCCTCCTCCGCGCGGTCGGCGGCGGCGCGGGCCGCGGGGTCGAGCTGCTCCTCGGGCGTGGGGCTGGTGGGCACTGGCGTCACCTGTTCTTCCCGTGAGTGTGGCCGGACGAGAACGCAGACGGCGACGCCTGCGGCTGCGGGGCCGTGGCCGCGGACGGCGACGGGGCGCAGCGGGTGCGTGGGGTGTGGTGATCGAGCATCTCAGCCTGAGATTACCCGTCTGGAGTGACATCAACATCAGACTTTTCCGGCAGTTCTCCGATGATGTGCCCACGTCAGGCGAGGGTCGGCGCCCGGCCCGCGCCGCGGTCGGCACCGCGCTCCGGACCGGGTTCCCCGACGGCGGCTGCAGGAATCGTGCACGCGTGAACTGTTCACATCCTGAGTTGCAAATGTCTTCATGTGGTCAGCGAATCGGCACGGACCGATCAGAGAAGAGCCAGAAACGAAAGATTCCGATCAACACTCGGCCGCAGTGCGATCCCGTTCCTACAGTCGTGCCGAACCGATCACGACCAGGACAGGAGACACGGCGATGGCGAACCTCGAAACCTCGCTCAAGGAAGCCATGACCATCGAAGGAGCCATCGGGGTCGCCCTGGTGGACTACGGCAGCGGCATGGCGCTCGGCACCCTCGGGGACGGCGGCGAGATCGACCTGAACGTCGCCGCGGCCGCCAACACGGACCTGGTCCGTGCCAAGATGCGGGCGATGGAAATGCTCAATCTCCACGACGACGGCATCGAGGACATCCTGGTCACCCTGACCGGCCAGTACCACCTGATCCGGCCGCTCACCACGTCCAGCGGGCGCGGCCTGTTCCTGTACCTCGCGCTCAACCGCAGCCGGTCCAACCTGGCGATGGCCCGGCACCAGTTGAAGCGGATCGAGTCGACGCTGGAGGTCTGAGCGCGGGGCGGCGGCCCGGGTGCCGCCGGAAAAGGGGAGGAAGCATGCCCGTACCGCTGTACCAGGCCAAGGCCGAGTTCTTCCGGATGCTCGGCCACCCGGTGCGAATCCGGGTCCTCGAACTGCTCCAGGCCGGACCGACCCCGGTGCGCGACCTGCTGCCCGAGCTGGACGTCGAGCCGTCCAACCTCTCCCAGCAGCTCGCCATCCTGCGCCGCTCCGGCCTGGTCACCGCCACCCGCGAGGGTTCCACCGTCGTCTACGCCCTGGCCGGCGCGGACGTCGCCGAACTGCTCCGGACGGCCCGCCGGATCCTCACCGAACTGCTCGCCGACCAGGGCATGCTGCTGGAGGAGCTCCGCGCCGCCCGCTGACCGGCCGGCTCCGGCCCCGGGGCGGCCCGCCGGCGCCCCGGGGCCGGCCCGTCGGGGGAGCTTCCGCTCGGCCCGGCGGCCCGTCAGGGGAGCTTCTGCTCGGCCCAGATGACCTTGCCGTCCTCGGTGTACCTGGTGCCCCAGCGCTGGGCGATCTGCCCGACCAGGAACAGTCCGCGCCCGCCCTCGTCGGTGGCGGCGGCGAGCCGGACCCGGGGCGAGGTGCTGCTGGCGTCCGCGACCTGGCAGATCAGGGTCCGCCCGTACAGCAGCCGCACCGCGACCGGGGCGGCCCCGTAGCGGATGGCGTTGGTGACCAGTTCGCTGAGGATCAGCTCGGTGCCGGTCTCCAGCTCCTCCAGGCCCCAGCGGCGCAGTTGGGCGGTGGCCGCGGCACGGACGGCGGCGACCGCCGAGGGGTCGCTCGGGACGCTCCACTCGGCGGTCCGGTCCGCGGGCACCGCCCGGGTACGGGCGACGAGCAGCGCCACGTCGTCGCCCGAGTCGGTGGGGAGCATCGCGTCCAGGACGTTCCGGCAGGTCTGCTCGGGGGTGCGCCCGGGGTGGGCGAGGGCCCCGCGCAGCCGGTCCAGGCCGACGTCGATGTCCTCGGTGCGGGACTCCACCAGCCCGTCGGTGTAGAGGACCAGCCGGCTCCCCTCGGGGATGTCGAGTTCCACGGTGGTGAAGGGCAGTCCGCGCAGGCCGAGCGGCGGGCCGGTCGGGGTGTCGGGGATGTCGACCGTGCCGTCGGGGCGGACCAGGACGAGCGGGAGGTGTCCGGCGCGGGCGAGCTGGCAGCGGCGGGTGACCGGGTCGTAGATCGCGTAGAGGCAGGTCGCGCCGATGATCGCGCCCTCGCGGCCGCCGGCCGTCTCCTCCTCGTCGATCTGGGCGACGACCTCGTCGAGGTGGGTGAGGAGTTCGTCGGGCGGCAGGTCGAGCATCGCGAAGTTCCGCACGGCGGTGCGCAGTCGGCCCATGGTGGCGGCGGCGTGCAGGCCGTGGCCGACCACGTCGCCGACGACCAGGGCGACCCGGGCGCCGGAGAGCGGGATGACGTCGTACCAGTCGCCGCCGACCCCGGCGTGCGCGGGCAGGTAGCGGTGGGCGGCCTCGACGGCCTCGTGCTCGGGGAGGTCGCGGGGCAGCAGGCTGCGCTGGAGGGTGACGGCGAGCGGGTGGCCGCCGCTGATGGCGGCGGCGAGCTGTTCCTGACTGGTGTACCGGGCTTCGAACAGGCCGTTGTTGCGGCCCAGGCGGAGGACGGCGATCCGGTCGGCGACGGCCTGGACGTCGTCCAGGTTGTGGCTGACCACGATCACGGCGCGGCCCTCGTCCCGCAGCCGGCGGATCAGGCCGAGCACCCGGACGGTCTGCTCCACGGTGAGCCCGGTGGCGGGCTCGTCGAGGACGATCAGGTCGGGCTCGGTGAGCACGGCCCGGGCGATGGAGACCGCCTGCCGCTGGTCCATGGTGAACGTCCCGACCGGGGTCCGGACGCTGGGGAGGCTGATGGAGAGCCGTTTCAGCAGTGCACAGGAACGTTTCTCCATCTCGATCTCGCGGAGCACCCCGAACCGGCGCAGCTCCCGGCCGAGGTACAGGTTGGCCACGGTGTCCAGCCGGTCGACGAGCGACTGGTCCTGGTGGACGGTGGCGATGCCGAGCCGCTGGGCGTCGGCGGGCCGGCGCAGGACGACCGGGCGGCCCTGCCACTCGGCGCGCCCCGCGTCGGCCGGGGCGGTCGCGGAGACGACCTTGACCAGGGTGCTCTTGCCCGCCCCGCTGTCGCCGACCAGACCGAGGACCTGGCCGCGCTCCACCTGGAGGTCGACCGCGTCGAGGGCCCTGACCACGCCGTAGTGCTTGGTGATCCCGCGCAGGGACAGCAGCGGCACCCGGGGCACTGGCCCACCTCCACATCCTCCGCGGCCCGCCGGTGCGGACCGGACCGGCGCCCCGCCCGGACGCCGGTCCGGGGGTGCCCGCGGCACGGGCTCTCCACCCTGGCACCGGCGGCCCGGACGGCACCGGCGGGACACGCCCGGGCAACCCGTTCAGCGGCACGCCGCCGCGGGGCCGGCGGTCGGCCGCAGTGCCCCGGCCGGACGCCCACCGGTGCCCACCGGCTGCCCGCCGCGAAGCCGCCCCACGGGGTGCGGGCGCCCGCGGCGCCGGGCCCGACCGGGCCGGCCCGGCACTTCGTGGCAGCCGCCGCCGGACGCCTCGGGGCAGTCGCCCCGTCGCTCGACGTTCCGTGCACGGCTGTTCGCTTCGGCTTCCGGTACGACGGCCGTGGCCCCGGACGCGGACCCGGCCCCGCTACCGGGTGATCAGCCCCGCCAGCCCGTCCGCCAGCCGCAGGTACTCCTCGGGGCGGTTGTAGAGCTGGGCGCTGATCCGCAGGATGCCGCCGCCCTGCCAGGGGCGGACCGCGATCCGGGTGTTCAGGCCCCTGTGGACGGCGACCATCAGGGCTTTCGCGGCGTGCTCCTGCTCGGCGACGCCGGGCGGGAGGCGGACGGTGCGCATGCCCAGGCCGGGGACGTCCGGCAGGGCCCGCAGCCCGGCCCGTTCGACCAGCAGCCGCTGGCCGTGCGCGGCCAACCCCGCGTTGTGGGCGCGCAGTTGCTCGGCGCCGATCCGGTTCAGCAGCGCGAAGCCGGCCGGGGCGGCCAGCCAGGGGGTGTAGTCGAAGGTGCCGCGCCACTCGACCCGCCGGGGGAAGCCGCGGTCGTGCTCCCAGGAGAACGTCAGCGGGCGCACCCGCGGCCGCCAGGGCCGGTCGACGGCGAGGACGGCGGCGGCGCGCGGGGCGAAGGCCCACTTGTGCAGGTTGCCGACCCAGAAGTCGGCGCCGCCGGCCGCGCCGCCGAGGTCGACGGGCAGCGCGCCGGGGGCGTGCGCGGCGTCGACCACGGTGACCACGCCGCGCGAGCGCAGTGCGGCGAGCAGCGCGGGGGTGGCGACGGTGCGGGCGGTGGGCGAGGTGACCAGGTCGAGGACGGCGACCCTGGTGCGCGGGGTGACGGCGGCCAGCACGCGTTCGGCGACGGCCTCCTCGTCGGGGGCGTGCGGGGAGATCCGCACGCGGCGCACCGCGGCGCCGGCCTCGGCGGCCCGGCGTTCGGCGGCCCGGGTGACCACGCCGTAGCCGTGGTCGGTGACCAGGACCTGGTCGCGTTCGCCGAGCGGGATCGAGTCGAGGGCGACGGCGACGCCCTCGGTGACGTTGGTGACCAGGGCGAGCCGGGCGGGGTCGCCGCCGAGCGCGGTGGCGATCTCGGTGCGGGCCCGGCCGACCCGGTCGGGGGCGGTCAGGAAGAAGCCGTCGGGGTCGCGTTCCATCTCGGCGCGCAGTCCGGCCTGCCGGCGCTGGACCGGGACGGGGACGGCCCCGTACGAGCCGTGGTTGAGATGGGCGGTTCCGGGGTCGAGGGTGAACAGGGTGCTGCTGCCGCGCAGCGGGGCGGGCGGTTCGGCGCCCCCGGCGGGCCGGTCGGCGCCGTCGGCACGGGCACCCGGGCGTTCCGGTGCCGTGCGCGGGTTCCCCGGATTCTTCATCTCCACCATCCAGGTGCTGTGTGACATTTCACACCGCATACTTCTAGCCGAAGCGGGCCCGGCACGGCAACCATCGGCGGGTGACCCACACCGACCCCTACCTCGCGCTGAGCGCCGCAACCGGCCGCTTCAGCTACGGTGCCCCCCGCGCCGTCACCCTCTCCGCCGACGCGGACCGCGCGCTGTTCCTGCGCTCGACCGGCGCCACCGACCCGGTCGAGCGCCTGTGGCTGTACGACCTGGCCACCGGTCGGGAGCGGCTGGTGGCCGACCCGGCGGCGATCGACCCGGCCCGCACCGGCGCCGCCTCGGCACTGCCGCCGCTGGAGCGCCGGCTGCGCGAGCGGATCCGGCTCTGGGCGCCCGGCATCGGCTCGTTCGCGGCCACCGGCGACCTCGGGCAGGCCGTCTTCGCGCTGGACGGCCGGGTCTTCCGGTGCGACACCGCCACCGGCACCAGCACCGAACTGCCGGTGGTGGCACCGGCGTTCGACCCCCGCCCGAACGCCGACGGCTCGGTGGTGGCGTACGTCGCCGACGGGGCGCTGCACCTGACCCCGGGCGGCCGGATCAGCCCGGCGGACGGCGCGCTGTGGGGCGTGGCCGAGTTCGCCGCCCAGGAGGAGCTGGGCCGGCTGCGCGGCCACTGGTGGGCGCCGGACGGCACCGCCCTGCTGGCCGCCCGGGTGGACGAGTCCGCCCTGCCGCTGCGGCACTTCGCCGACCCGGCGCACCCGGAGCTGGCCCCGGAGTCCTTCGCCTACCCGCAGGCCGGCGGCCCGAACGCGGACGTCCAGCTGTGGGTGCTGCGCCCGGGCGGCGCGGCGACGCGACTGCGCTGGGACACCGCCGGGTTCCCGTACCTGATGGCGGCCGGCTGGGAGGGCGGCGGCGAGATCCTGCTGACCGTCGCGGACCGGCTGCAGCAGAACGTGCTGCTGCTGACCGCCGATCCGGCCACCGGCGCGACCCGCGAACTGAGCCGCACCGAGGACGAGTTCTGGGTCGACCCGCTGCCCGGCACCCCGCTGCGGCTGGCCGACGGCCGGGTGCTGACCTCCGCGGACACCCCGGCGGCCCGCGGCGTCGCGCTGGACGGCAAGATCCTCACCGACGAGCGCCTGCAGGTGCGCCGGGTGGTCGGCCCCTGGCGCGACGGCCGGCTGCTGATCGAGGCGGGCGACGGCGACCCGGCCGACCAGCACGTCTTCCTGCTCGACCCGGACACCGGCGCGCTGGAGAAGCTCACCGCGGGCGCGGGCGTGCACGCGGTGGCGGCCCACGCCCAGGGCGTGCTGCTGCTCACCTCGGCCTCGCTGGACGGGATCCGCCGCGAGCTGCGAACTCCGGCCGGCAGCACCGACTTCCCCGACCTGACGGCCGAACTCCCCTACCGCCCTCGGCCGTTGCTGGCCCGGGTGACCGAACTCGGCCTGCCCACCGCGGTGCTGTACCCGCGCGGCCACCGGGCGGGCCGCAAGCTGCCGGTACTGCTGGACGTGTACGGCGGCCCGGGCTTCCAGGTGATCGCCAACGAGCCGCGCCGCTGGCAGCCCAAGCAGTGGTGGGCCGACCAGGGCTTCGCGGTGGTGACGGTGGACAACCGGGGCACCCCGTTCGTCTCGCCGGACTTCACCCGGGCGATCTTCCGCCGCTTCTCGCAGGTCGCGCTCGACGACCAGGTGGCCGCGCTCCGGGCGCTCGGCGCCGCCCACCCGGACCTGGACCTGGAACGGGTCGGGGTGCGCGGCTGGTCGTACGGCGGCTACTTCGCGGCGCTCGCGGTGCTGCGCCGCCCGGACGTGTTCCACGCGGCCAGCGCGGGCGCCCCGCCCACCGACTTCCGGCGGTACGACACCGCGTACACCGAGCGCTACCTGGGCCTGCCGCAGGACAACCCGCAGGGGTACGCCGCGGACTGCCTGATCGGCGACGCGCCGGGGCTGAGCCGTCCGCTGCTGCTGGTCCACGGCCTGGCGGACGACAACGTGCACCCCGCGCACACCCTGCTGCTGTCCGAGGCGCTGACCCGGGCGGGCCGGGAGCACGGCCTGCTGGTGCTGCCGGGAGTGAGCCACATGGCGCCGGACGGGGTGCTGGAGCGGATCGCCGTCCAGGAACTCGCCTTCCTGCGCCAGGAACTGGGCGCCACCCCTTCCCAGTAGTGGATGACATGTGAAATATTACCGATCGTCCATCCGTCCACCCTGCAGAGGAGCGGGTCACTTGCGCAGACTTCCCACAGCCCTCATGGCTGCGCTGACCACCGGTGCGATAGCACTGACCACCACCCCCGCGTTCGGCCAACCCACCAAGCCCGCCGTCGAGTCGACGGCCCAGCAGGGCGCGGACGGCCGGGAGGCGCCGCCCTCCCCGGTGCCGCCGCAGGAGAGGACCCGGCAGGCCCTCAAGGCCCGGGCCCTGGAGCAGGTCAACCAGGGCGGGGTCGCCGAGGACGGCAGGAGCGCGCCGGCCAAGGTGAAGATCGGCAACGACTACGTCCAGCTGGCCAGGCAGCGCACCGACAAGGTGTTCGTGATCCTCGCCCAGTTCGGCGACCAGGTCGACAGCACCACCCAGTACGACGGCCGGGCCCGCTACGGCGGCGCCCCCGGCCCGAAGCACAACGCCATCCCGAAGCCGGACAGGAGCGACACCCACACCTACTGGGAGAGCGACTTCAGCCGGGACTACTACCAGAAGATGTTCTTCGACGACGCACCCGGCGCGAACTCGATGCGCAACTTCTACCGCACCCAGTCCTCCGGCCGGTACGACCTCCAGGGCACCGTCTCCGACTGGGTGACCGTGCCGTGGAACGAGGCCCGCTACGGCTCCAACAAGGGCCCGCAGGGCGGCGGCGCCTGGACGCAGGCCCAGGAGTTCGTCCGGGACGCCACCGAGGCGTGGTACGACGGCGAGATCGCCGAGGGCCGCACCCCGGCCGACGTCCGGGCGGAGCTCGCGCAGTACGACACCGAGGACCGCTACGACCACGACAAGGACGGGAACTTCGACGAGCCGGACGGCTACCTCGACAACGTGGTCGTGGTGCACGCCGGCGTCGACGAGACCTGGGGCGGCGGTGCCCAGGGCGCCGACGCCCTGTGGGCGCACCGCAGTTGGGCCTTCCCGGACCCGACCGGCCGGACCGGCCCGGCGGGCAACAGGATCGGCGGCGCGCCGGTCGGCGACTCCGGCTTCTACGCCTACGACTACGTGCAGGCGGGCGAGAACAGCGGCGTGGGCCTGTTCGCCCACGAGTTCGGCCACAACCTCGGCCTGCCCGACCTGTACCCGACCACCGGCGGCGACAACTCGGTCGGCTTCTGGTCGCTGATGTCCTCCGCCTCCTACCTGGGCAAGGGCAAGAACAGCACCGGCGCGTACCCGGGCGACCTGGACGCCTGGAGCAAGCTGCAGCTGGGCTGGCTCGACTACGAGGAGGCCCGGGCGGGCACCCGCTCCAGCCACACCCTGGGCGTCAGCGGCTACCGCACCGACCGGGCGCAGGCCGTCCTGGTGCACCTGCCGCCGAGCACCACCACCACCTCGCTGGCCACCCCGTACGAGGGCGGCAAGCAGTGGTGGAGCGACACCGGCGACAACCTGGACGCCGCGCTCTCCCGCACCGTCGACCTGACCGGCGCCGCCGCCTCGGCCGCGCTGGACGCCGCCGCCTGGTGGGACACCGAGCAGGACTACGACTTCCTCTCGGTCGAGGCGTCGGCCGACGGCGGCCGGAGCTGGACGCCGCTGCACGGCACCGTCGACGGGCAGCCGATCGGCGACACCACCGCGCTGACCCCGGGCCTGAGCGGCAGCTCGGGCGGCTGGCGGCAGCTGCACGTCCCGCTGGACGCCTACCTGGGCCAGAGCGTGCAGGTGCGCTTCCACGTCACCTCGGACTCCAACACCCACGGCCGGGGCGTGCTGGTCGACGCCGTGCGACTGACCGCCGACGGCACGACGGCGCTGGCGGACGGCGCGGAGCACGGCGGCGACGCGGGCTGGGCGCAGGCCGGCTTCTCGGTGATCGAGGGCAAGGACGCGGTCAAGCAGCACCCGCGGGCGTACCTGGTGGAGAACCGCCGCTACGCCGGCTACGGCGCCTTCCTGAAGACCGGCCCGTACAACTTCGGGTACGCGGGCGTCGCCGGGAAGGCGAACGTGATCGACACCTACCCGTACCAGGAGGGCGTGCTGGTGTGGCTGTGGGACACCGCCTACGGCGACAACAACACCGCCGACCACCCGGGCGGCGGCCTGATCCTGCCGGTGGACGCGCACCCGGGGGCGCTGCGGTTCGCGGACGGCTCGGTCACCAACGGGCGCTCGCAGCCGTACGACGCGGCCTTCTCGCTGAAGCCGACCACCTCGTTCACCCTGCACAAGGCGGGCGCGGCCACCGTGGTGCCCTCCGAGCCGGCGGTGCCCGCGTTCGACGACCGCACCGGGGTGTACACCGACCCGGCGATCCCGCAGCTCGGGGTGAAGGTGCCGGACACCGGCACGAGGATCGAGGTCGTCCGGGAGGCCCAGGGCGGCAGGCTCACCACCGTCGAGGTGGGTCCGACCGCCTGACCGGGGCGTGATCTACTGGAACCCCGCAGGTCGGCAGCTTGTAAAGACTTCTTTCTAAAGCTAGCTTTAGAACATGAGCGAAGAGCTGCCGGCCGTCCGGCTCACCGACCCGCGCGCCCTGCGCGCCTACGCCCATCCCACCCGGATGGCACTGGTGGGCCTGCTCCGCCTGCACGGGCCGCTGACCGCGACCCGGGCGGCGGAGCTGCTCGGCACCGAATCGGTGGCGAGCTGCTCCTTCCACCTGCGCCAACTGGCCAAGTACGGCCTGGTGGAGGAGGCGGGCGGCGGGCGCGGCCGGGAGAAACCCTGGCGCGCGACCGCCGCCTCCACCAGTTGGGACGCCTCCCCCGCCGACCCCGAGCAGGCCGCGGCCGCCGAGGCCCTGCAACGGGCCGTGCTGGACGGCTACTTCGCCCGCGCCACCGGCTGGCTGCTGCACCGCGGCGCCGACACCCCCGAGTGGCGCGAGGCCGCCTCCTTCGACGACAGCGCCGTCCTGGTCACCCCGGCAGAGCTGGCCGAACTCACCGCCCGCATCGAGGAGTTGACCCGCCCCTACGTGGAACGGCTGGGCAGCTCCGGCCCGCCCCCCGAGGGCGCCCGCCCGGTCCAGCTGATCCGGCTGGCCGTCCCCTTCGGCACCCCGGAAGGACAGCGGCCGTGACCCTCCTCGACGCCCGCCCGGCCGCCGCCGTCCGCCGCCGGATACCCGAGCTGCTGCGCGAACCGGCCTTCCGCCGCTACTGGGCCGGCCAGACCGTCTCCTCACTCGGCGACCAGATCACCCTGCTGGTCGTCCCGCTGATCGCGGTCTCCGCGCTGCACGCCGACGCCGCCCAGATGGGCTACCTCTCCGCCGCCGGGTACCTCCCCTACCTGCTGCTCTCGCTGCACGCGGGCGGCTGGGCCGACCGCTACGGGCGCCGCCGCCGGGTGATGATCGCCACCGACCTGGCCCGCGCCGCCGTCCTGCTGACCGTCCCGCTGGCGTACGCCGCCGGGGTGCTGACCCTGGTCCAGCTGTACGCGGCGGTGCTGGCCGTCGGCACGCTGTCGGTGTTCTTCAACGTCTGCAACCCGCCGCTGTTCGTCGCCCTGGTCCCCGCCGACCAGTACCTGCGCGGCACCGCGCTGATCAACGGCAGCCGGGCCGCGACCTACGTGGCCGGACCCGGCCTCGGCGGCCTGCTGGTCCAACTCCTCGCCGCCCCGCTGGCGCTGGTCGTCGACGCGCTCTCCTTCCTGGTCTCCGCCGCCTTCCTGCGCCGGATCGACCCGGTCGAACCGCCGCCCGCCGACCAGGAGCACGGCGGCACCGCCGAGGGCATGCGCTGGATCCGCCGCGACCCGGTGATCCGGGCCACCCTGCTCGGCACCGCCACCGTCAACCTGTTCACCTTCGTCATCGGCGCGCTGTTCGTCCTCTACGCCACCCGCGAACTGCACTTCAGCGCGGGCCTGCTGGGCGCCGTGATGGCCGCCGCCGCGGTCGGCACGCTGCTCGGCGCGGCGGTCACCGGACGGCTGTCGGCCCGGATCGGCATCGGCCCGGCGCTGCTGTTCGGCCTGGTGCTCTTCCCCGCCCCGCTGCTGCTGTTCCCGCTGGCCGGCGGCTCGGTCACCGCTTCGGCGGCGCTGCTGTTCGGCGCCGAGTTCCTCTCCGGCGTCGGCGTGATGATCCTCGACATCACCGCCGGCGCGGTCTTCGCCGCCTGCATCCCCGACGCCCTGCGCTCCCGCGTCTCCGGCGCCTACCAGGCGGTCAACTACGGCGTCCGGCCGCTGGGTTCGCTGCTCGGCGGCCTGCTCGGCAGCGCCCTGGGCCTGCGCCCCGCGCTGTGGATCGCCGCCGTCGGCGCGGTCTGCTCCGGCCTGTGGGTGCTCTTCTCGCCCATCCCCCGGATGCGCGAACTCCCCGTCCAGGACGGGCAGGAAGGCTCGGAGGGCTGAACCGCCCGCGCCGCGCCGCCTTCACCTGAACACTTCAAAATCCGCGAACCATAGCGCATTCGTGCATATGCCCGAGGGATATGGCGGAAAGTCTCGCCCTCACGTGGCGCCACCGGTAGCGTTGCGTCCTGGTCAGACTACCGCAGGTGAAGGCGGTGACGGCGACGCACCGTGCCCCCGCACGGTGGGGAGGGAACGCGGTTCGTGCCCGGGATCGAGGAGTGCCTTGCGGAAGCCATGGGGATCGGCGGCGCCCTGGGGGTCAGCCTGGTCGACTGGACCAACGGCCTGGCCATAGGCACCGCCGGACTCGGCCCCGACGGCGACCACGAGGTCGGGGCGGCCGACGCCACCGAGCTCGCCCGCGCGGTCACCCAGACCCCCTCGTTCGCCGACCCGGACACCGGGGCGCCGCCCGCCGAGGACGTCATCGTCACCTCCGGGGGCAACTACCACCTGCTGCGCTTCATCCCCGCGTCCTTCGACGCCAACGTCTTCCTCTACCTGCGGCTGGACCGGGACCTCGCCAACCTGGCGATGGCCCGGCTGCGCCTGGCCGCCATCGCCGACCGGCTGGTGCTCTCCTGATGTGGTCCGCCGACACCCTCGCGCCGACGGCCCCCGCGCCGCCGCTCCCCCCCGTGCCGTCCGTGCCGCCGCTGCTGGTGGCCTCCCCGGTCTCGGTGCACCGACTGGTGCCCGCGGCCGGGCGGTTCGGGGCCGCCGCGGCCGTCCCCGGCCCGTACCTGACGAACGGGCCGGTCACCGGCGAGTCCGTCCCCCCCGGGCCGGCCGCCACCGCCACGAGCGCCACCACTGCGAGCGTCACCGCCGTGCCCGTCACCGCCGAGAGCGTCTCCGCGCCCCCGGCCCCCCGGCCGCGGCGGACCCACGCCGCCGCCCCGCTCCCCCGGCGCCGGCGCTCCAGCTGCGCGCCCGCCACCACCTTCGAGGCCGCGCTGACCGACCTCGCCGCGGACGGCTCCACCGGCGCCCTGCACGGCCCGGGTGGCGCGGTGCACCTGGCCGGCGGGCTGGTGGTGCACGCCGAGGCGCCGGGCGCGGCGACCGTCGGCCACCTGCTGACCGGCGCCGGGCGGATCACCGTCCGCCAGTGGGAGGACGGCCTGCCGCTGGGCGCCGGGCGGCTCGCCGAATACCTGCTGGGCAGCGGACTGGTCGGCGCGGGCGAGCTCGAACTCGCCCGGCTGGCCGCCACCCTGGACGGCGCCCAGGAGGCGCTGGCCCAGCACGACGGGGAACTGCGCTTCGACCCGGCCGCCGTCCCGGCGTTCCGGCTGGCCCGCCCGCTGTCGGTGCTGGAGCTGCGCGGCGCGATCGGCCGCCGCCGCTCGCTGCTGGACGGCTGCTGGCCGTCCGCCGACCTGGACCGCGCCCCGCTGCTGGCCACCGGCGCCGCCCCGACCCGCCGCACCGCGGTGCCGCGCCGCCGCCGGCAGGCGCTGCTGGCCGCGGCGGACGGCACCCGCACCGCGCCCGAGCTGGCCCGGCTGCTGGGGCGCTCCACCTACGGCACGCTGCTGGACGTCCGGCAGTTGGCCGCCGCGGGGCTGCTGACCGCCCCCCGGCCGGCCGCCGTCCCCGACCCGCCCCCGGCCGCCGTGCCGCAAGCCGCGCCGCCGGACGTGCTGTTGCCGCCCGGCCCGCGCTCCTACGACTCCTCGGACCCGGAGGTGGGCCTGCTGCTCCGACTACGCGCTGCCCTGGAGGCCCTGTGACCGCCCCGCTCGCCCGCCCCGTCCCGCCGACCGAGTCATGAAGCGGACCTTTCGACAACTGACCGCGAGGAGGACCCCCGTGCTGCCGGAAGCCGAGGTGCAGGCCGAACTGCAGGGCCTGCGGGCGAGGATCCCGCACCTGACCGGCTCGCTGGTGGCGACCATCGACGGTCTGGTGGTGGCGCACGACGCGTCCGCGCTGGAGGCGGAGAGCGTGGCCGCACTGACCGCCGCCGCGCTCGGCGTGGGCTCCCGGCTCACCGAGGCGACCGGGCAGGGCGCCTTCCGGGAGCTGATCACCCGCGGCGAGCGCGGCTACACCGCGACGTACGCGGCCGGCGCGTACACCGTGCTGACCCTGCTGGCCGGTTCGCAGGCCAACGTGGGGCGGCTGCACCTGGAGGCCCGCCGGGCCGGGGCCCGGATAGCGGCCCTGGCCGACGCCGACCTCGACCGGACGACCTTCTGACCCCCGCCCCGGCCTCCGCCCCACCCCCCGACGCTCATCTCACCATGCAACACACCCGTCGCAGCAAGGATCTGACGGGTCGTCAATTCCTTTCACGGAAGAGGTACTTGAAAAAAATGGCTGCTGTGGAAACCGCGCTGAAGGACATCATGAGCGCGATCGAGGGCACCATCGGTGTCGCCCTGGTCGACTACAACAGCGGAATGGCGCTGGGCACCATCGGCGGCGGTGCGGACCTCGACCTGAACGTCGCGGCCGCGGGCAACACCGACGTGGTGCGGGCCAAGCTGCGCGCGATGGAGCTGCTGAACCTGAACGAGGCGATCGAGGACATCCTGATCAGCCTCTCCACCCAGTACCACCTGATCCGGCCGCTGACCTCGCGCACCGGCAAGGGCCTGTTCCTGTACCTGGCGCTGGACCGGAACCGGGCCAACCTGGCGATGGCCCGGCACCAGCTGAAGAAGGTCGAGGCCGACCTGGAGGTGTGACCCTCCGGCTCGGCCCCGACCGGCTACCTGCGCAGGGTGAGCAGACCCCCGGTGGGGACGTGGACGGACAGCTCCGTCCCGCCGACCGGGGTCTGCGCCCGGGCGACCGTACCGCCCAGGCAGTCCTGCACCAGCAGGTCGACGGTGCCGGGCGCGCGGTCGAACCCGATCCGCACCAGGGTGTCCTGGTCGGCGTTGGCGACCAGCAGCAGTTCCCACCCGCCGTCGGCCCGCAGCGGCAGCGGCGCGTAGCGGCCGAAGGCCCGCCGGGCGCCGTTCCGGGCCTCGATCACCGGGTAGGCCAACTCGGGCCGGTGCGGGCGCAGTTCGCCGCGCTGGAGCAGCTCGCGGTGCTCCTTCATGACGCTCAGCCAGAACGCCAGGGCGGTCAGCTGGTCGGCGTTCTGGGCGGTGAGGTCGACGGAGACCTGGGCGGTGGCGAACAGCACCGACTGGAGCAGGACGGCGATCTGCTCGGGGCTCTCCTGCGGGTGCCAGGTCAGCGGGTCGGCGTGCACGGCGAGCGGTCCGGCGGTGAGCCGCAGGTCGGCGGTGCGGACCCGGTTCTCGACCGCGCCGTGCGGGCAGTCGGTGGCCCGGACCATGGTGGCGTAGGGCCACAGGCCGGGGCCCGTGCAGTCCTGGCGGTGCTCGACCAGGACGTCGGGGCGGGTGGCCCGCAGCCGGGCGTCGAGTGCGGCGAGCAGCTTCTGCACGCCCTCCGCGACGGTGGCGCAGTCGGCTTCCGGGGAGGCGGTGTCGGGTGCGGCGCCGGGTGCGGGCCTGCGGGCGAAGGTGTCGACGAAGTCGACCTTGAGGCCGTCCGCGCCGTGCTGTTCGACGGCGGCGGCGAGCCGTTCCACCTGGTGGGCCCGGACGGTGGGGCTGCGCGGGTCGAGCAGGGAGGTCTCCAGCAGCGGCAGGTGGGCGAGGGTGTGCCCGGCCAGCCGCTCGGCGGCGGCGCTGCGGTCGCCGGCGAACGGGATCGCGTGCCAGAGCAGGTAGCTCAGGCCGAGGTCCTGGATCCGGCGGACGTGTCCGGCGAAGTCGGGGAAGCCGTGCGGGGCGGGCTGCCAGTCGCCGGTGGTGGCGTAGGAGCGGGTGCGTTCGTCGGTCTGCCAGCCGTCGTCGACGATCAGCGAGCGGAAGCCGAGCGGGGCGGCGAGTTCGGCGAGCCGTTCGACGTCGGCGGAGGTCATCGCCAGGTGCAGCGCGTACCAGGTGCAGAACACCGGCTCGAAGGCCCGGCCGGGGACGGGCCGGACGGGGGCGAGGGTGGCCCACCAGGCGGCGGACTCCCGTACGGTGTCGGCGAAGTGGCGTCCGCTGAGGTCGAGGCGGAGCGCGGCGCGCGGGCCGTCCTGTTCGATCCACCAGCTGTACCGGCCGGTCTCCTCGACGGCGCCCTCGCCGATGGTGACGGGGCGGACGGGTTCGCCGACCGCGAAGGTGCACAGGGCGGCGTCGCCGGGGCCGACCAGGCTGCCGACGGGGGCGCCCTTGGGCAGTGAGGCTTCCCGGGGTCGGGACCAACTCGGGGGCAGCCAGCGGGCGTTGGCCTCGGGGGTCCAGTAGCCGGTGGCGCCGGTGCAGGGCAGCTGCCATTCGATCCGCAGCCGGGCGTCCGGGGTGTCGGCGGTGGCTTCGACCAGCAGCACGCCGGGGCCGGCCGGTTCGGTGACGGTGACGGCGGGGGCGGTGGCGCTGCCGACGGCGGTGACCCGCAGCACGAGCGGTCCGGCGTCGACGGTGCGGGAGGTCTCGGTGCGGCCGGACGGCGGTGCGGAGCCGTCCCAGGACAGCGCGGCGTTCTCTTCCACGGGGCGGTGGTTCCTTTCACGGGGTGGACCCGCCCCGGCCGGCCGCGGAAGCGGTCGGACGGCCGGCCGGGGCGGGAGCGCGGTGGTGCTACTCCGGGAAGTGGCAGGCCACTTGGCGTTCCGGGGCGGTGAGGGTGAGCGGCGGCGCTTCGGTCCGGCAGAGGGCCTGGGCCTTGGGGCAGCGGGGGTGGAAGGTGCAGCCGCTGGGCGGGTTGGCGGGGCTGGGCGGGTCGCCGAGCAGGACGATGCGTTCGCGGGTGCGTTCGGCGGCCGGGTCGGGCAGCGGGACGGCGGACAGCAGCGCCTTGGTGTAGGGGTGCGCGGGGTGGTCGTAGACCTGCCGCTTGTCGCCGATCTCGACGATCCGGCCGAGGTACATGACGGCGACCCGGTGGCTGATGTGCTTGACCACGGCGAGGTCGTGCGCGATGAACACGTAGGCGACGCCGAGTTCGCGCTGGAGGCGTTCCATCAGGCCGACGATCTGGGCCTGGATGGAGACGTCGAGCGCGGAGACGGGTTCGTCGGCGACGACGAGTTCGGGGCGGGTGGCGAGGGCGCGGGCGATGCCGATGCGCTGGGCCTGGCCGCCGGAGAACTGGTGCGGGTAGCGCTCCAGGTGTTCGGGGGCGAGGCCGACCAGCTGGACCAGGTCGCGGACCTCGGCCCGGATCCGCTGCCTGCCCTCGCCCTGGGCGCGCAGCGGTGCGGCGATGATCTGCTGGACGGTCTGCCGCGGGTTGAGCGAGGCGAACGGGTCCTGGAAGATCATCTGGAACCGGCTGCGCAGCGGCCGCAGTCGGTGCTGCGGGGTGCGGGTGATGTCCTGGCCCCGGAAGCTGACCCGGCCGGCGGTCGGGTCGAGCAGCCGGACCAGCATCCGTCCGGTGGTGGACTTGCCGCAGCCGGACTCGCCGACCAGGCCGAGCGTCTCGCCGGGGCGTACGTCGAAGGTGACGCCGTCGACGGCGCGGACGCCGGGCCGGCGGCGCAGGGTGCCGCGCGGGCCGGGGAAGGTCATGCCGAGGTCGTGGACGCTGAGCAGGGCTTCGGGCGTGCCGGGGTCCGCGGCGTCGGCGAGGGGGGCGGTCTCGGTGGTCATGCGGTCACCTCGTCGAGGACGCACGCGCTGCGGTGGCCGTCGGCGACGGTGCGCAGCGGCGGGCGGTCGCCGGTGCAGCGGGCGTCGGGTTGGGCCGCGTAGACGGCGCAGCGCGGGTGGAAGGCGCAGCCGGCGGGCGGGGCGAGCAGGGAGGGCGGGCTGCCGGGGATGGAGCGGAGTTCGGCGCCGTCCTCGGCGTCGAGGCGGGGCAGCGAGTCGAGCAGGCCGCGGGTGTAGGGGTGCCGGGGGGTGGTGAAGAGGGTGTCGGCGGGGGCCTGTTCGGCGGCGGATCCGCCGTACATGACGAGGACGTCGTCGGCGACCCGGGCGATGACGCCGAGGTCGTGGGTGATCATGACGATGCCGAGTCCGCGTTCCTGCTGCAGGCGCATCAGGAGTTCGAGCACCTGGGCCTGGACGGTGACGTCGAGGGCGGTGGTGGGTTCGTCGGCGATGACCAGGTCGGGTTCGCAGGACAGCGCGAGGGCGATCATGGCGCGTTGGCGCATGCCGCCGGAGAACTGGTGCGGGTACTCGCCGGCCCGGCGGGCGGGTTCGGGGATGCCGACGTCGCCGAGGACGTCGACGGCGCGGGCCCGGGCGGCCTTGCGGCTGCCGCCGAAGTGTTCGCGGTACGCCTCGGCGATCTGGTCGCCGACGGTGAAGTAGGGGTGCAGGGCGGTGAGGGCGTCCTGGAAGACCATCGCCATCTTGCGGCCGCGGAGCTTGCGCAGGTGCTCGTCGGGGGCGCCGATGAGTTCGGTGCCGTCGAGCCGGGCGGAGCCGGTGACGGTGGCGCCGCGGTGCAGGCCCATGACGGCGAGCGAGGTGACGGACTTGCCGGAGCCGGATTCGCCGACGATGCCGAGGGTGCGGCCGCGTTCGACGGTGAAGTCGACGCCCTTGACGGCCCGTACGGTGCCTTCCTCGGTGGTGAACTCGACCGCGAGGTCGCGCACGTCGAGCAGCGGGTGGGAGGTCATGACAGCCTCGCCCTCGGGTCGATCCAGGCGTAGACGAGGTCCACGACCAGGTTGGAGCTGATGATGAAGAAGGAGGCGAGCAGGGTGATGCCCATGATCACAGGCTGGTCGGCCTTGTTGAGCGAGTCGGCGAAGAGTTTGCCGATGCCGGGGAGGCTGAACAGCGATTCGGTGATGAGCGCGCCGGCCAGCAGTCCGCCGAGGTCCATGCCGAGCATGGTGGCGACGGGGGTGAGGGCGGGTCGCAGTCCGTGCCGGCCGACGACGCGGCGTTCGCGCAGGCCCTTGGCGCGGGCGGTGCGGACGTACGGTTCGGCCATCGTCTCGATGACGGAGTTGCGGGTCATCCGGGCGTAGAGGGCGGCGTTCAGCAGGGCGAGGGTGATCCAGGGCAGGATCAGGTTGGTGACCCACTGGCCGGGGTTCTCGCCGAAGGCGATGTAGCGCGGGTAGGGGAGGATCCCGGCGACCGTGACGACCAGGTAGAGCAGGATCATCGCGGTGAAGTAGACCGGCAGGGCGGCGATGCCGATGGTGCCGATCATCAGGGTGCGGTCGAGCCGGCTGCCGCGGCGCAGCGCGGAGAGGACGCCGGCGCCGACGCCGAGGAGGAGCCAGAGCACGGCGGCGCCGAGGGCGAGCGAGACGCTGGTGGGCAGCCGGTCCGTCATCAGGTCCCAGACGGGCTGGGCGGACTGGAAGGAGTAGCCGAAGCAGGGGAAGTCGCACTGGACGGCGTACGGGCCGGTGCCGTAGGAGCGGCCGGCGAAGATCGCGGTGACGTAGTGCCAGAACTGGACGATCAGGGGGTCGGCCAGGCCGAGTTGCTGCCGGACGAGTTCGATCCGGTCGGCGGAGCAGTCCTTGCCGCAGAACTGGGCGGCGGGGTCGCTGGGCAGCAGGTAGAAGACGGCGAAGGTGAGGGCGCAGACCGCGAGCAGGGTGGCGGCCATCGCCAGGACGCGCCGGAGCAGGAATCCGATCACGTCCGGCTGCCCTTCGGGTCGAGGGCGTCCCGCAGGGCGTCGCCGACCAGGGTGAAGGCCAGGACCACCAGGAACAGGCAGGTGCTGGGCAGGATGAAGAACATCGGGTCGACCTTGTAGTAGAGCACCGCGTCGGAGATCATCTGGCCCCAGGAGGGGGTGGGCGGGCGGATGCCCACGCCGAGGAAGGACAGCGCCGCCTCGGTGCCGATCAGGCCGGGGACGGCGAGGGTGACGTAGACGATGACGGTGCCGGTGAGGTTGGGGAGGATCTCGCCGAACAGGATGCGGCGGTTGGTGGTGCCGCTGGCGCGGGCGGCCTCGACGTACTCGCGGTGCTTGAGCGAGAGGGTCTGGCCGCGCACGACGCGGGCGATGTAGGGCCAGGAGAAGAGCGACATCACGCCGATGAGCAGGAGCACCCGGTTGACGTCCCGGGCGACCGAGAGCAGCGCGATCATGAAGATCAGGCTAGGAAAGGACATCATGACGTCCATGAAGCGGCTGATCACGGCGTCGACGCGGCCGCCGAAGTAGCCGGCGGTGATGCCCAGGACGGTGCCGATCAGGGTGATCAGCAGGGCGGAGACGAAGGCGACCAGCAGGCTGATCTGGGCGCCGTGGAGCAGCCGGGCGAAGATGTCGCGGCCGAGCATCGGTTCGACGCCGAGCCAGTGCTCGGGGCTGATGCCGCCGAGGGAGCCGCGGGGCAGGCCGCCGAGGTAGGGGTCGACGGCCTTCTTGTCGATGGTGTCCGGGCCGGTGCCGCTGATCGCGGTGAGGACCGGGGCGAGGACGGCCGCCAGGACGAAGAAGGCGATGATCGCGGCGCCGACGATGGCGGTGCGCTGGCGGCGCAGGCGGTGCAGGGCGAGGGCCCAGGGGGAGGCGGGGGCGGCGGGTGCCCGGGGGGCGTCCGGGGCCCCCGCTCCCCCGGCCGGGGCCGGGGCGAGCGGAGTGGTCATGTGGGGAACTCCCGCCTTACTTAACGGACTTGAGGCCGATGGTCGCGTAGTCGATCTGCGCGGACCAGATCGGCGAGCCGAAGGCGCCGGCGATGTTGGAGCCGACCAGCAGCGGCTTCTTCTGCCAGACCAGCGGGACGGCGGGCGAGGCGTCCATGATCTTGGCGTCGAGGGCGAGCCAGGCGGAGTTGGCCTGCTGGAGGTCCGACAGGCCGGCGATCCGGTCGAGTTCGGCGTTGACCTCGGGGTCGTTGAACCGGGTCATGTTGCCGTTGTTGCCCTTGTCGCGGATCTGCCGGCCGTCGTAGATCATCGGCAGGAAGGTGCCGGCCGACGGGTAGTCCGGACACCAGCCGAGCTGGGCCAGGCCGGGCTGCTTGTCCTTGTCGCCGACGATGGAGTTGACGGCGGTGGGGTCGACGGTGGTGATGGTGACGTTGACGCCGACCCGCTTGAGGGCGGCCTGGACCGCCTCGGCCTGCTGCTTGCCGCCGGTGGAGGTGACCATCTCGGTGTCGAAGCCGTTCGGGAGGCCGGCCTCGGTGAGCAGCTGCTTGGCCTTCTCCGGGTCGCCCGCGGGCTTGATCATGAAGTGGTCGACCGGGGCGCCGTTGGTGAGCACCGGCGGCAGGTAGGTGGTGGCGATGTCGTTGAACGCCGGGCCGCCCATGGCGGCGGCGAAGGACTCCTTGTCCACCGCGTACTGCATGGCCCGGCGCACCTTGGCGTTGTCGAACGGCGCCTTGGTGGTGTTCATGTCGAGCATGGTGGTGCAGCCGCCGTTCTCGCTGATCAGGCGGCTCTTGACGTCCGGGTTGGTGAGCACCTCGGAGATCTTGGCCGGCGTCAGGTCGACGTACGAGACGGCGTTCTCGTCGTCGCCCTGGTCGGCGATCAGGCGGTCGGCGATGCCGGTGCCCTTGAGGGTCTGGTCGACGACGATCCGGTCCGGGTACGCCTTGCGCACCGGGTCGGTGCCCGGGTCCCAGTGGGTGTTGCGGACCAGCACCATGCGCTTGCCGCGGTCGTAGCTCTCGATCTTGTAGGGGCCGGAGGAGACCGGGTGGTTGGAGTAGTTGGCGCCGGTCTCCTTGGCCTGCGGGACGGGCGAGAAGGTCGGCAGGGTGACGGTCTGGCCGAACTCGGCGACCGGGCGCTTGAGGTGGAAGACGATGGTCTTGGCGTCCGGGACCTCGATGGAGTCCTTGCCCAGGCGCCGGCCGCCGAGCGGGCCCTGGTAGCCGTCGACGCCGGCCAGGTAGCGGGCCGCGTAGTCGGGGCCGCCGGCCAGTTCGGCGGAGAACGAGCGCTCGACGTTGTACTTGATGTCGTCGGCGACGATCGGGGTGCCGTCCTCGTACGTGAGGCCGTCCTTCAGGTGGAAGGTCCAGGTCCTGGCGCCGTCGCTGGGGGTGCCGAGGTCGGTGGCCAGGTCGGGCTCGACCTTGAGGCCCTCGGCACCGGGGGCGGCCTTGAAGGTGGTCAGGGTGCGGTAGAGCATCCGGACGCCGACGTCCATGACCGGCATGGTCCAGTTGCGGGCCGGGTCGAGCTGGTCGAAGTCCTGGTTCGACAGGATGGTGAGGGTGCCGCCCTTCACCGGCGTGCCGCCGATGATGCCGTTGCCCTGGGTGGTCACGCCCTGCTGGTCGCCGCTGCCGCCGTCACCGCCGCCGCTGTCACTGCCGCACGCACCGAGGCCGAGGGTGAGGGATGCCGCGATGGCCGCCGCCAGGGCGACGTGGGAACGCCTGTTCATGTGCAACTCCGGGAATGGGGGCCGGCCTGCCGTTCAACGGGGGGGATCCGTGCCGCCCGGAGTCTGGCCCGCTCTGAGGTGTGACCCGTAACATAGTAATGTGAAATTGCACTGCGCAACGAGGGGGCGGGACCGTTATCGACCCGTGTCATTGCGGCGCCCGCCCCCGCGCGGCGAGTCCCTTTCCCGCCAAGCACGTTGTCCCAGCTCAACCAGGTCTCAGGAGCCCCGACGATGACCGACCAGCCCACCCTGAACACCGGCAGCCACGACCTCCCGGTCACCCCCGCGCTGGAGGCCCACATGGCCGGCCAGTGGGCCGCCACCCCGCTGCCCGCTGACGAACGCGTCCCCGGCTACGCCCACTTCCCGGCCCGGCGCGCCAAGCTCGCCGCCGCCTTCCCCGGCGAGCGCCTGCTCGTCCCCGCCGGCCGGTTGAAGGTCCGCAGCAACGACTGCGACCACCGCTTCCGCCCCCACAGCGCCTACGCCCACCTCACCGGCCTGACCGGCGAGGAGCAGGTCGGCCACGTCCTGGTGGTCGAGCCGGACGGCGAGCCGGTCCTCTACCTGCGCCCCCGCTCGGACCGCTCCGGCGGCTCCGCCGAGTTCTACCGCGACCGCCGCTACGGCGAGTTCTGGGTCGGCCGGCGCGCCGACCTCGCCGAGGCCGCCCGGCTCACCGGCCTGCGCACCGCCCACCTCGACGACCTGCCCGGGCTGTTCACCGGCTCCGTCCCCACCCGCCTGCTGGCCGGCGTCGACCCGGTCCTGGACGCGCTGGCCGGCCGGCCCGGCGCCGAACACGCCCTGCCCGACGGCCGGTTCGCCGCCGCCACCGCCGAACTGCGGCTGGTCAAGGACGCCTGGGAGGTCGAGCAGCTCCAACTCGCCGTCGACCACACCACCGCCGGTTTCGAGGACGTCGTGCGCGCGATCCCCGCCGCGCTGCGCCACCACCGCGGCGAACGCCTGCTGGAGGGCGCCTTCAACAGCCGCGCCCGCGCCGAGGGCAACGGCACCGGCTACGAGACCATCGTCGCCTCCGGCGCGCACGCCTGCGTGCTGCACTGGATCCGCAACGACGGCCCGCTCGACCCCACCGAGCTCCTCCTGCTCGACGCCGGCGTGGAGACCGACAGCCTCTACACCGCCGACGTCACCCGCACCCTCCCGCTGTCCGGCACCTTCACCCCCGCCCAGCGCGACGTCTACGAACTCGTCCTGGCCGCGCAGAGCGCGGGCATCGCCACCCTCCGCCCCGGCGCCTCCTTCCGCGAGTTCCACCGGGCCGGCATGCGCGTCATCGCCGAGGGCCTCGCCGAGTGGGGCCTGCTCCCGGTCTCCGCCGAGGAGGCCCTGCACGAGGACTCCGGCCTCTACCGCCGCTACACCCTCTGCGGCAGCGGCCACATGCTCGGCCTCGACGTGCACGACTGCGCCAAGGCCCGCGCCGAGACCTACCTGGACGGCGTCCTGGAGGAGGGCATGGTCCTCACCGTCGAGCCCGGCCTCTACCTCCAGCCCGACGACCTCACCCTCCCCGCGGAGCTGCGCGGCATCGGCGTCCGGATCGAGGACGACCTGGTCATCACCGCCGACGGCGCCCGCCTGATGTCCGGCGCCCTCCCCCGCGAGGCCGCCGCCGTCGAGTCCTGGATGGGCGACCTGCTGGGCTGAGCCGCTACCCCCGCAGCGCCTCCCGCCACAACTCCCGGGTGACGTCCGCCGCGGAGCCCTCGCGGGCCGCGCGGTGGGCGGTGCCCGCCCACAGGTGCATCGCCGCCAGGTCCTCCCGGCGCCCGGCGGCCGCCCTGAGCGGCTGGGTCAGGTGGTGCACCTCCGGGTACGCCGCCGGCGCCCGCCCCTCGTGCCGCTCGGTGAACGCGTTGCGCAGCGCGCGGGCCGGGCGCCCGGTGAAGGCCCGGGTGACGGTGGTGGCGTCGAGTTCGACCAGGGCCCGGCGGTGCGCGGCCGAGGCCCCGGACTCCGCGGTGCGCAGGTACGCGGTGCCGAGCTGGGCGGCGACCGCCCCCGCGTCCAGGGCGGCGGCGACGGCCGCCCCGTCCCCCAGCCCGCCGGCGGCGATCAGCGGGAGCGGGGTCACTTCCCGCACCGCGGCCAGGAGTTGCAGCAGCGGCAGGGTCCCGGGCTCGTCCTGCGCCCGGTGGGTGGCGCGGTGCCCGCCCGCCTCGGGGCCCTGGACGACCAGCGCGTCGAGGCCGAGCGCGGTGGCGGCGCGGGCCTCCCGGGGGCTGGTGACGGTGCCGAGTTGGCGGATGCCCGCGGCCCGGAGGGCGGTGACCTCGGCGGCCCCGGGCAGCCCGAAGGTGTACGACACCCAGGCGACGCCCGGGGTGGGGCCGTGCAGCAGCGCGTCGAGTTTGGCGTCCCAGTCGTCCCGGTCCGGCGGGATCGCGGCGGGCAGCTCGACGCCCCACCGCCGGGCCTCCGGCAGCAGCCGCTCCCGGTAGGCGGCGACCGGCCCGGGATCGGCCGGCGGCCCGGGGACGAACAGGTTGACGCCGAACGGCCGGTCGGTCGACTCCCGCGTCCGGGCGATCTGTTCGACCATCCCGCCGGCGTCCCGGTAGCCCGCGGCGAGGAAGCCGAGGCCGCCCGCCCCGTTGACGGCGGCGACCAGCGCGGGCGTGCTCGCCCCGCCCGCCATCGGCGCGGCCACCAGCGGGACCGTCCACCCGAAGTCCATTGCGTGCTCCTCGAAGAAACCGTCCGGCGCTCCTGCGCGTCCACCCTATGTCCGCGCACCGGCCGCCCGCGGGAGCTCCCCCGGTGACCGCCCCCGCCTACCCCTACGTCGGCCCCCGGACATCCGCACCGCCGCCCGCACCGCGCCGCCGGGCGTCCCGGTCGGCTCGGCCGCGGAACTCGCCGCCTGGCTCGCCCGGCAGCCGGACCCGGCCGGCCCGTTCACGTACACGGTCGGGACGGACGGGGTGCTGCGGCTCGCGGACCGGCGCAGCGAGCACGTGGCGTGCGCGGGCGGCGCGGCGGTGCTCGGCGCGGGCGAGGTCGCCTTCGCCCCCGGGCGCCGGGTGGCGGAGGTGTCGAACCTGTCCACCGGTTACTGCCCGGACACCGCGTGCTGGCCGGCCGTCGCGGCGGCCCTCGAACGGGCCGGCGCGTCGCACCCGGGCGGCTTCACCTACTCGGCGGTGTTCCGGCGCTGCACCGGCTGCGGGGAGGTTTCACTGGTGCGGGAAGGGTTCTTCGTGTGCGTCTTCTGCGAGGCCGACCTGCCGGAGCACTGGAACGTCACCCCCTCGGAGGCGTGACCGGCGTCACATCCGCAGCCTGTCACACCGGCGGTCGCGGCGGGGTCAACCTTTCAGAAGCGCGGAACACACCGGCGCTGAACACCAAGGAGTCACCAACCGTGAACGCTCGTCTCAACTACTTCGGCAACCCGCTCGGCGCGAAGTTCCTGAAGTACATCAACTCGGCCGGCCACGCCCTGGGCCTGTCCGCGCTGCCGGCGGCGACCCAGGAGCTGGTGAAGATCCGCGCCAGCCAGATCAACGGCTGCGGCTTCTGCACCGACATGCACACCAAGGACGCCGCGCACGCCGGGGAGACCCAGACCCGGCTGAACCTGGTCGCCGCCTGGCGCGAGGCCAACGTCTTCACCGAGGCCGAGCGGGCCGCCCTGGAGCTCACCGAGCAGGGCACCCGGATCGCGGACGCCGCGGGCGGGGTCAGCGACGCCGCCTGGGCCGAGGCCGCCAAGCACTACGACGAGGACCAGCTGGCCGCGCTGGTCAGCCTGATCGCGCTGATCAACGCGTACAACCGGATCAACGTGACCATCCAGCAGCCCGCCGGGGACTACGTCCCGGGCCAGTTCGCCTGATCCACCCCGCCGGGTCGCCGGACGCCCAGGCCCCCGCCCCCTCCGGGGCCAGGGCGTCCGCCCCGCCTCCCCCTCCTTCCGCCTCCCCCGCTCAGGATCCGCCGCGGCCCCGGAACCGGTAGCCCTCGGGGCCGCCGTCGCCTTCGCCGTGCACCGCCATGCCGCAGCCGGCGCCCCGGCCGGACGGCGGCACCCGGCCGTCCCCGGCCCGGCGGGCCACCTCCGCGACCCGCGCCGCCGTCGGGCGCCCGGTGCCGAACAGTTCCACCGCCTCGGCCCCCTCCGCCGGCCGGACCGCACCGGTCCGCTCCTCGTCCGCCGGGCCGCGCACCACTCCGGCCGCGTCGAGCACGCCGTGCGGGCCGCCCTCCTCCTCCAGCCGGTCCAGCGCCCGCCGCGGGTCCGGGTGGTACGGCGTCGGGTGCGCCCACGGGCCCGCCCCCACGCCGCTACGCCTCCCCCCGGGCCGCCGCCCCTGCGGCCACCGTCCCTGCGGCCACCGAC